>NZ_JAMXSG010000039.1:0-27448 GCF_024124365.1 Pseudonocardia sp. McavD-2-B | reverse complement strand
TGTTGCGCAGCAGCCGCTGGAACTCCTCGTACTCGGCGAGCGCGTCGGCGACGTGCCCGCCGGCGAGCAGGGCCTCGACCAGGGCGCGGCGCGACCGCTCGCGGCTCGGCGCGGTGGCGACGGCCCGGCGCGCGACGACGACGGCGTCGTCGTGCCGGTCGGCGGCGGTGAGCGTGCCGGCCAGTCCCTCCAGGGCGGACAGGCGCAGCTGGCGGAACCGTTCGCGCTCCACGGCGATCCACGCCGCGGTCCACGACGGGAGGATGTCGGCCTCCAGCAGCGCGGTCTCCGGCGCGCCGATCTCACGCACGGTGCGCAGCATGCTGGGCGCGGACAGCCCGCGGATCAGGAGCATGGCCTCGGTGAGATCGACGACCACGTCGTCGCCGAGCTGCAGCCGGCCGAGGTGGTCGGCGTCGAGCAGGCCCGGTACGTCGACGCCGGCGACGGCCTCGTCGAGCAGCCGGGCCGCGGGGACGGGACCGACTCCGGGCCACAGCGTCGCGGCGAGCGCCGCGGTCGGCTGCGGCCGCCGGTGGACGGCGAGATAGGCGACCAGGCGACGGGAGTCGACCGGCAGCGGGACGGCGCGGTCGCCCGCGCGCAGCCCGAACGAGCCCAGCACCCGCACGTGCGGGGTGGAGGTGGGAGTGCTCTGCTCACTGGATCGACAGTGATCGTCGGACATGGCCGTTTCCCCGGATCGGTCGTGACGTGCGGCCCGCGATCGGCTCCGTACGGAGCCGGGGCGCGCCGGGCGGGAGGGCCTCGGATCGCGGAGCAGGCACGACGGAACCGCACCGACACGGACGGCGGGCGGCGTCTCCGTGTGGTGTCGTGGGACGAGGATAGCCCAGCAGTGCCCACGGTGTGAGATCCGGGTACGGCCGGATGGTGGGATCTGCGTCAGGCCCGGGAGAGCAGCCGGACGTGGGTCCCGTCCGGGGCCCGCCAGACGTGCAGGCTGTCGCAGAGCTGCCGGGCGATCCAGGTCCCGCGCCCCCGTGCCTGCGACGGGTGCGGCGGCGCCAGCCCGATCAGCGGCAGCGCGATCGCCCCGCTGTCCTGCACCTCGCAGACCAGCTCCCCGTCGCGCGCCCACACCGACAGCCCCGCCTCCGGGGAGCCGTGCTCGACCGCGTTGGTGGCGACCTCGTTGACCGCCTGCACCATGTCTTCGCCGCGTGCGGTGTCGAACCGGCACACCCGGGCGGCCTCCTCGACGGCGTCGCGCACCCGGGACAGCTCGAAGGTGTTGTAGGACAACGTGACGTCCGGCGGTCCGAGCAGGTGCGGCGGCGCGATCGGCAGGGCCGCGAGCACCTCGGCGGGCGGGCGGTGCCGCGGGTTCTCGGTGAGCCCGGAGACGCGCAGCCCCAGCGGGTGGTTCACCACCGCCGACTCGCCGACCGCGCCGTGCAGCGGTAGCCGGGGGTAGGCGCACACCTGCAGGACCGGTAGCCCCGCGAGGGAGATGTTGAGCGCGGCCTCCAGCTCGACCCAGAACCCGCCGTCGACGCCGTCGAGGTCCGGGTCGTGCGCGCTCACCACGAACACCGGGCGGCCCGAGGAGGTCAGCGCCCGCAGCTCCCGGGCCCGCCAGGCGGCGACGGTCTGTCCGGACTCCCGGGCCGAGCTGGTCAGCGAGGTGAGCCTGCCGAGCTCGACCTCGTCGCCGAGCTCGTCGTGCAGTGCCTGCTCCAGCGGTGCGGGCAGGTCCACTGCGACCCGGGCGCCGGTGTCCCGCGCCGCGGCCCGGGCGGCCGGCGCGACGGCGGCGAGCAGCTCCACCGGGTCGTCGGCGTGCACGAGGGCGTGCCGGAAGCCGGGCGGGCGGGGTGCGGCGTTGACCTTCACCGGAGCTGTCCTCCCGGGTACACGACCTCGGGGGCCGGAGGGTGGTCGTCGAACACGAGCTGGGGGGAGAAGGCCGCGCCGCAGCGTTCGAGCACGCGCAGCACCCGCGGCCGGACCCGGTGCAGCACCAGGCGGTGGGTGGCCGGGAAGCTCTCGGCGGCGTGCACCAGCGCGACCGCGGTGGCGACATCGACGAACCGCACCGAGGCCAGGTCCAGGCCGATGTCGGTGGAGGCGTCCGCGGAGCGCAGCGCGGCATCCAGGGCCGAGTGCAGCAGCGAGGTGATCTTCGAGCGGTTGCTGTGGTCGACCTCGCCGGCCAGCCGGGCGTGGCCGGTACCGAGGCGCACGATCCGGAGCAGGCCGTCGTCGTAGGCGGTGGAGCAGGGGACGTGGTCGCGGTGCAGCGCCCGCATGATGTCGATCTGCTCGGCCGGGAAGTGCTCGGTGTCGTAGGTGCACAGCGCGGTCAGCCCGCCCGCGCTCTCGCGGATCAGCCGGGCCAGCAGGCCGTCGTACTCGGGCAGGGTGCCCGCGGCGCCCGCCTCGAGCACCGAGTGCATCTGGCCGGTCATCCGGGTGCCGTTCCAGCCGAGCTCGCGGGAGCGGGCGACCTCGCCGGACATCCCGGCGTGCACCTCGGACAGCGGGGTGCGGAAGGTGCGCCGGGTCCGTTCGGCGGGCAGGATCTCCAGCTGGCCGTGGCGCAGCGGGTCGTCGACCTCGACGCCGTCCTCGACGAGGCGGCGGAGCAGGACGTCGGCGGCGCCGTCGTCGTCGAAGTAGAGGATGCGCTCGCCCCGGTCGAGACCGTGCGCGACGTAGGCGGCGGCGAGCTCGCCGAGGTGCTCCGTACTGTCCGGGACCGCGCACACGTGATCGCCGGACGTCAGCGCGTCCGCCAGTTTGATCACGTCTCACCTGCCGCGTGCGCCCCGCCGCCGCACGTCGCGGCGCCGGGCACACCCCGTCACGAACTCCTGGACGGATCAACCGTACGGAGGCCCTCGGCGGGGACCGGAGACCTCGGAGTGTGTGGGGCGCCGAACCGACGGTGACACGCGACGAGCGGATCGCCACCGGCGGGCGACCAGGGTCGGCGGACCCGGTCCGACCAGGACGTACGGCCGTTCGGCGCTGCCCGGTGCACGCCGGACGGCGGTGGCACCCGGTGTCCGGGTGGTCACCGTCCGGCGCGCCACGGGCGGGTCAGGCGGCCGGGTTGACCGCGACCGAGGTGGTCGCGCTGCCCTGGACCGTCTGCAGGACGACGCAGTACCGCTCGGTCAGCTTCACCAGGGTCGCGACCTTGTCCTCGGCGGCGGGCGCGCCGCCGTCGCGGACGTCGACGTCGAAGGACAGGCGGATCTCCCGGAAACCGACCGGGGCGTCCTTCGCGACGCCGAGGGTGCCGCGGAAGTCGAGGTCGCCCTCGGCGCGCACGGCGCCGAGCACCTCGAGCTCCAGTGCGGTGGCCACCGCGCGCAGGGTCACCCCGGCACAGGCCACCAGCGCCTCCAGCAGCATGTCGCCCGAGCACAGCTGGGTGCCGTCGCCGCCGGTGGCCGGGTGCAGGCCCGCCTCGGCCATCGCCTGGCCGGTCGAGACCTTGCACGCCACACCGGAGCCGAGCTCCCCGTCCGCCTTCAGGGTGATGACCGCCGACTCCGGGTCGTCGCGGTACTGCTGCTTGAGCGGGGCCTGGATGTCGCGCAGGGAGATGTTGGTATCGGTCATGTCCCCATCCTCACCCCGACGGGGCGGCCCGCACACCCCGACCCGACGACTAGGGTGCCCGATGTGGGCGGGGAGAGCGACACCGGACGGGCGGCAGCGGTGCGCCGCAGCGCCCGCGAGGCCGCCGACTCGGTCCGCGAGGCCCGCGACACCGTCCGGGACACGGTGCGCGACACCGTCCGGGACTCGGTGCACGACACCGTCGGCCCGCCCACCGACGACGACCGGCTCTGGACCGTCCCGAACGCGCTCAGCATGCTGCGCCTGGCCGGGGTGCCGCTGTTCCTGTGGCTGATGCTCGGCCCGGAGGCCGACGGCTGGGCCGTCGCGGTGCTGGCGATCGGCGGGTTCACCGACTGGCTCGACGGCAAGCTCGCCCGCGTCCTCGACCAGTTCAGCCGGTTCGGCGCCATGCTCGACCCGGCCGTGGACCGCCTGTACATCCTGGCCGCGCTGGTCGGGCTGGCCGCGCGCGACATCGTCCCGTGGTGGGCGGTGGTCGCCCTGGTGGCCCGCGACGTCGTCCTCGCCGTCTGCGTGTTCGTGCTGCGCCACCGCGGCTACGGCCCCTTCGAGGTCGTCTACCTCGGCAAGGCCGCCACCTTCGTCCTGCTCTACGCCTTCCCGCTGCTCCTGCTCGGTGACGGCCCCTCACCCGCCGAGGCCGTGGTCGGCGTCGTCGCGAACGCCTTCGCCATCTGGGGCGTGGCCCTCTACCTGTGGTCGGGGCTGCTGTACCTGGCCCAGTTCCGGCTGGCGCTGCGGCGCCCGGCGCCGGGCGCCCCGGCCCCGTCGACCCGGTTCGATCACGGCGGCGCCGGGGGATAGGCTCCCCGGTGTGAGCTCGGAGATTCCGTCGGACCTGTCCTACACCGAGGCCCACGAGTGGGTGCGCCGCAGCGGGGACGGGGTGGTCCGGGTCGGCATCACCGACCACGCCCAGTCGCAGCTCGGTGACGTCGTCTTCGTGCAGCTGCCGGCCGTCGGTGACACCCTCGCCGCGGGCGACGCCATGGGCGAGGTCGAGTCGACCAAGTCCGTGTCGGACATCTACGCCCCGGTCGGCGGCGAGGTCGTCGCCGTGAACGACGGGCTGGACGCGGGCCCGGAGCTGGTGAACTCCGCGCCCTACGGCGACGGGTGGATCGTCGAGATCCGCCTGGCCGAGGGGGCCTCGCTCGACGGCCTGCTCGACGCCGAGGCCTACCGCCAGCTGGCCGACGGCGCCTGAGCCGGTCCGCCCGCCGCACCACGCGGCACGGCGCGCCGCCCTCCGTATCGCCCCGGCCGCTCCGACCGGTAGGTTCACATCCCCTGGACGTGCCGTCCGGAAGGGACCGGGACACCGGCCCCGCACCGCCCTGACCGCCCGGACACCGTCCGGGTACCGCATCCGCGAGGAGGAGTCCCCGAGGTGACCACGAACGACCCGCGCGACGTGCCACCGGAGCGCGCACCGGAGACCACGTCGGTCTTCCGGGCGGACTTCCTCGCCGACGTCGAGCAGCCGGCCGCCGAGCCCGCCGTCTCGGGTGTCGACGGGCTGCCCGCCGGGTCGGCGCTGCTCGTCGTCCGGCGCGGTCCGAACGCCGGCTCGCGCTTCCTGCTGGACGTGCCGACCACCAGCGCCGGCCGGCACCCCGACAGCGACATCTTCCTCGACGACGTCACCGTCTCCCGGCGGCACGCGGAGTTCCGCCGCGACGCCGGTGAGTTCGTCGTGGTCGACGTCGGCAGCCTCAACGGCACCTACGTCAACCGCGAGCCGGTCGACACGGCGGTGCTCGCCAACGGCGACGAGGTGCAGATCGGCAAGTTCCGCCTGGTCTTCCTGACCGGGCCCCGTGAGACGGGCGCCCAGGGCTGATCCCGGGTCCGTGCGGCGGCGCCGTCGGTGCCGTTCACGGACCCCCGCGGACGACCGGCCCGTCGCACCAGGGGTGCTCCCGTACCCCCTGGTGCGACGGGCCTTCTGCGTGGACGGGGACCGGCGGGTGTCGAGCCGACACGCCGTGCGCGACGGGCGTGTGACGATCGTCGAACGGACCCCGTCACTCCCCGTCCGGAGGCGCGCGTCGGGGCGGACCGCCGTGTAGCGTCATCAGGTGTCGGTGGCAGTGCGGTGGCAACGACACGGAGCCCGTCGGGTCCGCCGCACGGGTCAGGGCGAGCAAGGCGATCAGGGCGGCCGGGGTGGCGTGTCCACCCGGGTGGCCCGACAGGCCCGACAGGGCCGGGGAGGCGGGCTGATGAGCGAGATGCGCGTCGTGGGCGTCCGGGTCGAACTTCCGGCGAACCAGCCGATCCTGCTGCTGCGGGAGACGAACGGCGACCGATACCTCCCGATCTGGATCGGATCGGTGGAGGCGACGGCGATCGCCCTGGAGCAGCAGGGGGTCAAGCCCGCGCGGCCGCTGACCCACGACCTGCTCAAGGACGTGATCGGGGCACTCGGGCGGCGGCTCGAGCAGGTGCGGGTGACCGACCTGCAGGAGGGCACCTTCTACGCCGAGCTGATCTTCGACGGCGGCGTCACGGTGTCCGCGCGGCCGAGCGACTCGATCGCGCTGGCGCTGCGGACCGGTGTCCCGGTGCACGCCGACGAGAGCGTCCTCGCCGAGGCGGGTCTGGTCATCCCCGACGAGCAGGAGGACGAGGTCGAGAAGTTCCGCGAGTTCCTCGACTCCGTGTCGCCGGAGGACTTCCGCGGGGCCCAGCCGGGCTGATCCGTCCGGGTGACCACCGCCGTCACCCGGCGGTGGAACCGGATGGACCACGGTCCGACCGTTCACCGACGTCACCGACCGTTCGGCGGCTGTACGCCCTCCGTACCCGGCAACCCGGGCGGGTGTCCGGTACGCCCGGGTCGGCGAGCCGCGTTGACCGCCTCGGCCACTGGGCCTACCGTCATCACGACTGATGACATCCGTGGAACTCATCCACTACCCAGAGTCACATGGTAGGAGAGGTCACGGTCCCGACCGAGGGAGAACGCGCGGTGCAGACGCCACCACCCGAGGGGCCGGGTCAGGGAGAGCTGTTCCCGGACCCGCTCGTCGGTGAGGGGCTCGACGGGGTGACCGACCGCCTGGTCGGCTTCCGCGGGCCCACCGCGTGCCAGGTCGTCGGCATCACCTACCGGCAGCTGGACTACTGGGCCCGCACCGGGCTGGTCGTGCCGTCGATCCGCGGCGCCGCCGGGTCGGGCAGCCAGCGGCTGTACTCCTTCAAGGACGTCCTCGTCCTCAAGATCGTGAAGCGGCTGCTCGACGCCGGTGTCTCGCTGCAGAACATCCGGATCGCCGTCGAGCACCTGCGCCGGCGCGGGATCCGCGACCTGGCCGGCATCACCCTGTTCTCCGACGGCACCACCGTCTACGAGTGCACCTCCCCGGAGGAGGTCGTCGACCTGCTGCAGGGCGGCCAGGGCGTGTTCGGGATCGCGGTGTCCGGGGCGATGCGCGAGATCTCCGGCGTCATCAAGGACTTCCCGGCCGAGCGGGCCGACGGCGGCACCGTCGACGAGGCACCCGAGGACGAGCTGGCCCGCCGCCGCGCGCGCCGCGCGATCTCCTGACGCCGCTCCGGCAGGCCTACGCGACGGCGTCGATGCGCCGCTCCGGCAGGCCTACGCGACGGCGTCGACGGGCCGCTCCGGCAGGCCTACGCGACGGCGCGGAACGGGTCGTGCTCGGCCAGCAGCTTCTCCATCCGCGCCTGGTCGACCCGGTTGACCACGGTCAGGCTGTCCTGCCGGTCCCGAACGCACTTCGCCAGGGTGAACGCCGAGGTGATCGCGTACAGCACGGCGATGGCGAGGAACGCCTTCACCCACCCGTCGACGGGCAGGTAGACGGTTCCGACGACGACGGCCGCGAGCGACACGCCGAAGGACAGCATCGCCTGCGTGTGGAACGCGGCGGTGGTGGCCGGGGTGGTGTTCGGAGCGCTGGTGTTCGACATGGCAGGAAGTGTGACGAGCCGGCGCAGGCGGCGACGCCGCAGAACTACGCAGGTAGGCTGGCCCGGTAGTCGTCGACGCCGCGCGGGAGAGCCCCGGGGAACGAGCCCGGGCGCCGAAGGAGCAACCCCTTCCCGGAATCTCTCAGGCACACGGACCGCGCGGTCGAGGCGCCTCTGGAAAGCGACGGGCCGCACACGCACGCGGGGCGCCCGTCCGCCGACGGGGAAAGCCGGAAGCCTCCGGTGAATCTCTCAGGCGCCCGGTCTGCGGGTACGGACAGAGGGGGAGGGGCCAGTCGCCCTGCCCCGATCCGCCCGACGACCTCCGGAGGCGCCGTGAGCCCGACGTCCGAGCACCGTCCCACCCTCGCCGAGCTGGAGCGGGGGCTCCCGTTCGCCGAGCGCCACATCGGGCCCCGCCCCGATGACCTGGCCCGGATGCTGGAGGTGCTGGGCGTCGACTCCCTCGACGCGCTCGCCGCCCGCGCGGTGCCCGACACCATCCGCGACGACGCACCGGTCGGTGCCTCGCTGCCCGCGCCGGTCGGCGAGGCCGAGATGCTGGCCGAGCTGCGCGAGCTGGCCGGGCGCAACACCGTCACCGTCCCGATGATCGGCTACGGCTACCACGGCACCCGCACCCCGTCGGTGATCCGCCGGAACGTGCTGGAGAACCCGGCCTGGTACACCGCGTACACGCCGTACCAGCCCGAGATCAGCCAGGGCAGGCTCGAGGCCCTGCTGACCTTCCAGACGATGGTGTCCGACCTGACCGGGCTGCCGGTCGCCGGCGCCTCGTTGCTCGACGAGGCCACCGCCGCCGCCGAGGCGATGACGCTGCTGCGCCGGGCCAACCGCTCGACGAGCCCGCGGTTCGTCGTCGACGCCGACACCGTGGCCCAGACCGTGGACGTGCTGCGCACCCGCGCCGAGCCGCTCGGCATCGAGCTGGTCGTCGCCGACCTCGGCGACGGCGTGCTGCCCGAGGGCGAGTTCTTCGGGATGCTGCTGTCCTACCCGGGCGCGTCGGGCCGGGTCGCCGACCCGTCGGCGCTGGTCGAGGCCGCGCACGGGCGCGGGGCTCTCGTCGCCGTCGCGGCGGACCTGCTGGCCCTGACCCTGCTCACCCCGCCCGGGGAGTTCGGCGCGGACGCCGCGGTCGGGTCCACCCAGCGCTTCGGGGTGCCGCTCGGCTTCGGCGGCCCGCACGCGGGCTACCTCTCGGTCGGGCAGCGCCACGCCCGCCAGCTGCCGGGACGCCTGGTCGGGGTCTCCCGCGACGCCGACGGCCACTACGCCCTGCGGCTGGCGCTGCAGACCCGCGAGCAGCACATCCGCCGGGAGAAGGCCACCTCCAACATCTGCACCGCGCAGGTCCTGCTCGCGGTCATGGCCGCCTGCTACGGGGTGCACCACGGCCCGGACGGGTTGCGCGACATCGCCACCCGCACCCACCGGATGGCCGCGGTGCTCGCCGCAGGTCTGCGCTCGGGCGGGGTGGAGATCGTCCACGACGCGTTCTTCGACTCCGTGCTCGCCCGCGTCCCCGGCCGCGCCGACGCCGTCGTCGCCGCCGCGCACGACGCCGGGATCGCGCTGCGCCGCGCTTCGGACGACGAGGTCGGCGTCGCCACCTCGGAGATCACCACCGTGGCGCACCTGCACGCGGTGTGGGCGGCGTTCGGCGTCACCGGGGTGGACGTCGCCGCGCTCGACGGGGACACCGCCGACGCGCTGCCCGCGGGCCTGCGCCGCGCGAGCGAGTACCTCACGCACCCGACGTTCCACGAGTTCCGGTCCGAGACCGCGCTGATGCGGTGGCTGCGCCGTCTCGCCGACGCCGACCTCGCACTGGACCGCACGATGATCCCCCTGGGCTCGTGCACCATGAAGCTCAACGCCGCCGCCGAGATGGAGGCGGTGACCTGGCCGCAGTTCGCCGACCTGCACCCGCTCGCGCCGGAGTCCGACACCGCCGGCACCCGGGAGATGATCGACCAGCTGGAGACCTGGCTGGCCGACCTCACCGGCTACGCCGCGGTGTCGCTGCAGCCCAACGCGGGCAGCCAGGGCGAGCTCGCCGGGCTGCTCGCCATCGCCGCGTACCACCGCAGCCGCGGGGCGACCGACCGCGACGTCTGCCTGATCCCGGCCTCCGCGCACGGCACCAACGCCGCCTCGGCGATCATGGCCGGGCTGCGGGTGGTGGTCGTCGGGACCGCACCGGGCGGCGACGTCGACCTCGACGACCTGCACGCGAAGATCGCCGAGCACGGCGACCGGCTCGCTGCGCTGATGATCACCTACCCGTCGACGCACGGCGTCTACGAGGCCGGGGTCCGCGACGTGTGCGCCGCCGTGCACGACGCCGGCGGCCAGGTCTACGTCGACGGCGCCAACCTCAACGCGCTGGTCGGGGTCGCCCGCCCGGGGGCCTTCGGCGGCGACGTCAGCCACCTCAACCTGCACAAGACCTTCTGCATCCCGCACGGCGGCGGTGGGCCCGGCGTCGGCCCGGTCGCCGTGGCCGAGCACCTGGCGCCGTTCCTGCCCGGGCGCACGCCCCGGTCCGACGGCGGCGTCGGCCCGGTGTCGGCCGCCCGCCACGGCTCGCCCGGCGTCCTGCCGATCTCCTGGGCGTACCTGCGGATGATGGGCCTGGACGGGATGCGCCGCGCCACGCTGACCGCGGTGGCGGCCGCCAACTACGTCGCCACCCGGCTGCGGGAGCACTTCCCGGTGCTCTACGCGGGCGCCGACGGCACGGTCGCCCACGAGTGCATCCTCGACCTGCGCACGCTGACCAAGGAGACCGGGGTGACCGTCGACGACGTCGCCAAGCGGCTCATCGACCACGGCATCCACGCCCCGACCATGTCCTTCCCGGTGGCCGGGACGCTGATGGTCGAGCCCACCGAGTCCGAGGACCTCGCCGAGATCGAGCGGTTCGTCGCCGCGATGGTGTCGATCCGCGGTGAGATCGACCGGGTCGCCGCAGGGGAGTGGCCCGCCGAGGACAACCCGCTGCGGAACGCCCCGCACACCGCGGCCTGCCTGGCCGACGACAAGTGGGACCACCCGTACCCGCGGGAGCTGGCCGCGTACCCGACCGGGGTCACCCCGGGGGTGCACGACCGGAAGGTGTGGCCGCCGGTGCGCCGGATCGACGGCGCCCACGGCGACCGGAACCTGGTCTGCTCCTGCCCGCCGCCGGATGCCTTCGCCTGATCGGGCACCGGCCCGCCGGGCGAATGTCCGGACAGGGCGGGGATCATGGCGGGGTGTCACGCCGACCGAGTGAGCGCCTCCGGGTCCCCGCCCCCGTCCTGCGGACGCGCGTCGGGTCGAAGCGGGCCGCCACCGACCAGCCCAACGTCACCGGCGACGGCGCGTCGCCGCTGACCGTCCGGTTCTGGCTGCTGCTCGTCGTGACCGGGGTCGCCGCCGGGC
The DNA here is from genome assembly GCF_024124365.1 of Pseudonocardia sp. McavD-2-B. Classification (NCBI taxonomy): domain Bacteria; kingdom Bacillati; phylum Actinomycetota; class Actinomycetes; order Pseudonocardiales; family Pseudonocardiaceae; genus Pseudonocardia; species Pseudonocardia sp. McavD-2-B. Next base: position 16,441 of record NZ_JAMXSG010000039.1, on the reverse strand, counting down.
TGTCCGGGATCGTGCTGATGGCGCTGCTGCACGCGGTGTCGGAGTGGGCCTGGGGGTCCGGGGCGGCGGAGGGGTTCCAGGCGGCGGTCGAGCGGGCCGACGCCTGGGGGCGGGTGTGGCCGCTGCTGGTGGCGGGGCTCGTCGCCGGGGTCGGCGGGTACCTGCTGCGCCGGTTCGTGCCCGGCCGCACCGACGTCGACGACGCGATCTGGACCGGCGACGCGCGGCTCGGGGTGCGCCGCAGCACCGGCACCGCGGCGCTGTCGGAGGTGGTCGTCGGGCTGGGCGCCTCGCTCGGCCGGGAGGCCGCGCCCAAGCTGATGGGCGGGGTGTGGGGCGCGGTCCTGGCCGGCTGGGGCGGGCTGTCGCTCGAGCAGCGACGGCTGCTTGTCGCCTGCGGCGCGGGCGCCGGGCTGGCCTGCGTCTACGACGTGCCGCTGGGCGGAGCGCTGTTCACCGCCGAGGTGCTCGTCGGCACCGTGCGGCTGCCGGTGGTGCTGCCCGCCCTGGCCTGCACCGCGACCGCCACCGTCGTCGCCTGGCTGTACCTGCCCGCCGGGCGGGTCTACCCCGGCCTCCCGGTCCCGGCGGCGACGCCGTCGCTGCTGGTGTGGGCGGTGCCCGCGGGCGTGCTGATCGGGGTGCTCGCGACCGGCTGGGTCCGGCTGATCGGGTTCGTGTCGCACCACGGGCCCCGGCGGACGTGGTGGCGGATCGCCGCCCCGGTCGTCGCGTTCGGGCTGCTCGGTGTGGCCGGGCTGGCGTTCCCGCAGCTCTACGGCAACGGCGCGGACCTGGCCGAGCAGGCCTTCCTGGGCGGCGGGGCGCTGCTGGTGTTCGCGGCGCTGGCCGTGCTGAAGCCGTTGGTGACGGCGATGTGCCTGGGCAGCGGCGCGTCCGGCGGGCTGTTCACCCCGACGCTGTGCACCGGCGCGCTGCTCGGGGCCGCGCTCGGCGTGGCCTGGTCGGCGCTGTGGCCGGGCACCCCGGTCGGCACGTTCGCCCTGGTCGGGGCGGCCGCGATGATCGGGGCCGGGATGCAGGCGCCGCTGGCCGGCCTGGTGCTGGTGCTGGAACTGACCGGCACCGGGTTCGGGATCGCCGTCCCACTGGTCGCCGCGACGCTGGTGGCGACCGCGGTGGCCCGGTGGCTCGACGGGTACTCGATCTACTCGGCGCGCCTGGCCGCGCAGCCGTCGCCGGAGCAGTCGACCTGAGACCGGGCGATCAGGTCCCCGGCAGCGGGGCGGCGTGCGCGGGGCCGGGACCTCCCCGACGACGGCCGCGACGCCGGCGGGACCGCTCAGCCACGGGCCAGCCGGGACCGGCGGTGGGCCGCCATCCGGACCGGGGCGTCCGGCCAGCCGTGCCCGTCGTGCGTGCCGGTGCGCTGCACCAGGGCGAGGAACAGCCGTCCGCCGAGCAGCTCGGTGCAGACCTGCAGGTAGTCGCCGTGCGCGTCGCGGTCGTGCAGGACCCCGAGCTCCCGGTAGGCGGCGACGGTGCCCGCGGGCAGGTCGAGCCGGGCGGCCAGGTCGTCGTGGTAGTTGGCGGGCACCGCGAGCAGCGGCACCCCGGCGGCCCGTGCCGCGGCCGCGGTGGCGAGCACGTCGTCGCAGGCCAGGGCCACGTACTGCGGGTCGGCGACGGCCGGGCTCCAGTCCCCGCGACGCAGCACCGACACGGTCAGCGCGAGCCGGACCCGGCGCCGGGGGTCGGCGAGCGCCCGGCTGCGGACCAGCCCGAACGGGGCCGCGTACTCCCCGTCGCCGACCGGGTCCAGGCCGAGGACGGCACGGTGGAACAGCACCGCCTCGTCGAACGCGTCGTAGGGCTGGGTCAGGCCGACGTGGTCGATCCCGGTGATCCCGGTCCCGGGGGCGGGCGCTTCGTCGACGCCGACGAAGTCGTGCGGCCAGGGCGGGCCGTGCGTGGCGTCCGGGCCCGCGTCGCTGGAGGTGCGGCACAGGAACAGCGCAGTGCCGTCCGGTGCGGGGATCTCGGCGAACTCGGCCTCCCCCGGCCCGGTCGCGCGGGGGACCGGGGAGGCACAGAGCCGGGCGGCCCGGCGGGCGGAGGCGTCCGGGTCGGGGGACTCGACGGCGATCGCCGCGACCGCACCGGACCCGGTGCCCGCCGCGTTGACGAGCAGCCGCGCACCGCCCTGCTCGAAGCGCTCCACCTGCTTGGTGCGGTGCACCCCGGTACGGCTGAACCCCAGTGCACGCAGCACCCGGCCCAGCTCCGGGCCCGCGGTCAGCTCGACGAACGCGGTCCCGTCGAGGGACGGCGCCGCGGTGGCGACCGGGTCGGTCCCGGCACCGGCCAGCGCGGTGGCCTCGGCGAGGGCGATCAGCGAGCGGCGGGCGTCGACGGCGGTCCGGACCGGGTCGGACTGGCGGAAGACGTCGTTGAACACCTCCAGCGACAGCGGCCCGGCGTACCCGGCCGCCAGCACCGGGGCGAGGAACGCGGGCAGGTCGAACCCGCCCTGACCGGGGAACAGCCGGTGGTGACGGCTCCAGGAGAGCACGTCCATCGACAGCTCCCGGGCGTCGGCGAGCTGCAGGAAGAACAGCTTCCCGCCGGGGACCTCGGCGATCGGGGCCGGGTCCGAGCCGCGGGCCAGGACGTGGAAGGAGTCCAGGCAGAGGCCGAGTGCGGGGTGGTCGGCGGCGCGCACGGCGTCCCAGGACGCGTCCCAGGTGTCGACGTGCCTGCCCCAGGCGAGCGCCTCGTAGGCGATGCGCAGCCCGCGCTCGTGGGCGCGGGCTGCGAGGGTGTGCAGCTGGGCGGCGAGCAGGTCGGCGTCGGCGGCGGGGTCGACGGCGTCGGGGGACACCGAGGAGCACACCAGCACGGTGTCGGCGCCGAGCCCCGCCATGACCTCGAAGGTCGCGTCCGCGCGGCGCAGGTTCGCCGCGAACCGGTCGGGGTCGGTCGAGTCGATGTCGCGCAGCGGCTGATAGAGGTCCACCGACAGGCCCAGGTCGCGGCAGCGGGCGCCGATCGCCGCCGGGGACCCGGGGTCGGCGAGCAGGTCCGGCGCGAAGATCTCGACGCCGTCGAACCCGGCGGTCGCGGCGGCGGCGAGCTTGTCCTCCAGCGTGCCGGACACGCAGACCGTGGCCAGGGACAGGCGCGCGGTCCCGGCGGCCGGGGTTCCGGTGGGCACGGTTCCGGTGGGCACGGTCTCAGGCGACACGTGCGGCCTCCTGCTCGGCGGTGATCAGCTCGGCGAGGTGGGCGAGCATCCGCGCCGGGTCCGGTGCGACGCCGGTGAACAGCCGGAACGCCTCCGCGGCCTGGTGCACGGCCATCGCGCCGCCGTCGACGGTGCGGCAGCCCGCGGCGCGCGCGGCACCCAGCAGCGCGGTGTCCAGCGGCCGGTAGACGATCTCGGCGACCCACGGGCGGGTCGCGAGCAGCGCGGGGTCGAACGGCAGGCCTGGGTGCTCGGCCATCCCCACCGGTGTGGCGTGCACGAGGCCGTCGGCGCCGGGGAGCAGCGCGGCCAGCTCCGGCGACGGGTGGCCGGTGGCCTGCGCGCCCGGAACCAGGTGCGGGGTCACCGACGCGGCGAGCGCGGCGGCCCGGTCCCCGTCGACGTCGACCACCTGCAGGACGCCGACTCCCTCGCGGGCCATGGCGTAGGCGGCCGCGGCGCCGGCGCCCCCGGCACCCAGCAGCACGACCCGGCCCGTCGCGGCGCCGGGCAGCCCGGCCCGCCAGCCGTCGCGGAACCCGGTCCAGTCGGTGTTGTGCCCGGTCATCGACCCGTCCGTGCCGATGACGACGGTGTTGACCGCGCCGACGGCGGCGGCGTCCGGGGCGAGGGCGTCGAGGTGGCCGATCACGCGCTGCTTGCAGGGATGGGTGATGTTGAGGCCCGCGTGACCCTGGGCACGGGCCCGGCGGAGCAGGTCGCCGACGCCGTCCGGCGCGACCCCGAGGACGTCGAGGTCGAAGCGCCGGTAGGTCAGGTCCAGGCCGTGCGCGGCGCCCTCGCGCTCGTGCAGGGCAGGCGACAGCGACGGACCGATGCCGGCGCCGATCAACCCCGTCCGCACCCGTGTGCCGGTTCCGGTGTCGCGCCGGGTCTCGCTGCTGCTCCGCACGGATCCCTCCTCGGATCTATGTACCGTACGGTTAGTTGTACCGGACGGTGGACGGATCGGCCAGGGGAGACGGCCGGCGATCCGTAGAGTCCGGGGACGCCGCCGGGATCCCGGCGGCGCGGACCGGCGGAGGGGGTACCGCAGTGGCAGCGGCACCGGAGGACGGCGTCCGGCAGCGCGACGCCGAGCGCACCCGCACCGAGATCCTGGACGAGGCGACCGCGGAGTTCGCCGACCGGGGACTGGCCGGGGCGCGGGTCGACGAGATCGCCGCGCGCACCCGGACCACCAAGCGGATGCTCTACTACTACTTCGGCTCGAAACAGGGTCTCTACCTGGCCGTTCTCGAACGGGCCTACGCCGGGATCCGGGCACTGGAGCAGCAGCTGTCGGTGTCGGACCTCAACCCGGCGCGGGCGGTGCGTGCGGTCGCCGAGCTCACCTTCGACCACCACGAGGCGCACCCGGACTTCATCCGGCTGGTCGCGATCGAGAACATCCACCACGCCGAGCACCTGCGGTCCTCCCCGTTGCGCGAGGGGCTGGCCGGGCCCGCGGTCGGAGTGCTGGAGCCGATCCTCGCCCGCGGCCGGGAGACCGGCATGTTCCGCGACGACGTCGACGCCTTCGACGTCCACGTGCTGATCAGCTCGTTCTGCGTGTTCCGGGTGGCCAACCGGCACACCGTCTCGGCCATCTTCGGCCGCGACCTGCTGGACCCGGCCCGCCGGGCGCACTACCGGCGCATGGTCGGTGACCTGGTGGTGGAGTACCTGACCGCCCGCGTCGGACAGGACTGACGGGACCGGCGTCCATCCGGCTCTTGACACGCGTCGCGGCGCAACTCACTATTCGGTACGTAACCAGACGGTACAGAAGCGAGCGGCCCGCCGCCCGGGAGCCGTCGTCCACACCAGTGCCTGCAACGTCGCACACGCCGGGAGCCACCGTGAGCCAGCAACCGTCCGCCGCCGCGCCGAGCGCGCCGCAGGCGCAGCCGACACGGGCCGCCCTGGCCGCGTGGATCGGCAGCGCCCTGGAGTACTACGACTTCTTCATCTACGGCACCGCCGCGGCGCTGGTGTTCAACAAGGTGTTCTTCCCCGACTCCAGCCCGGTCGCCGGCACGCTGCTGTCGCTGGCCACCTTCGGCTTCGGCTACGTCGCCCGCCCGCTCGGTGCGGTGCTCTTCGGTCACATCGGTGACCGGCTGGGGCGCAAGAAGGTGCTGGTCGCGACGCTGATGATGATGGGGGTCGCGACGCTGGCGATCGGGTTCCTGCCCACCTACGACCAGGTCGGGGTGCTCGCCCCGGCGCTGCTGGTGACCTGCCGGCTGCTGCAGGGCCTGTCCGCGGGCGGTGAGCAGGCCGGCGCGAACTCGATGACGCTGGAGCACTCCCCGCAGGGCCGCCGCGCGTTCTTCACCAGCTTCACCCTGTCCGGGACCCAGGGCGGGCAGATCATCGCGACCGCGGTGTTCCTGCCGATCGCGCTGCTGCCCGAGGACGCGCTGCTGTCCTGGGGCTGGCGGGTGCCGTTCTGGGCGAGCGTGCTGGTGATGGTCGCCGGTGTGCTGATCCGGCGGACGCTGCACGAGACCCCGGTGTTCACCACCGAGGTCGCCGACACCGACGGCGCGCCGAAGGCGAAGGACGAGCTCCCGATCGCCGCGCTGTTCCGCGGCCACTGGCCGAACCTGCTGCGTGTCACCCTCGCCGCGACGGTGGCCTCGGTCAGCACCCTGATGACGGTGTTCGCGCTGTCGTTCGCGGTCAACACCGTCGGCCTGGAGCGCTCGACCATGCTGTGGGTCGTCGTGAGCGCGAACGTCGTCGCCCTCGCCGCCATCCCGCTGTTCGCCGTCCTGGCCGACCGGATCGGGCGGCGCCCGGTGTTCATCGCCGGGGCGCTGGGCAGCGGGGTGCTGCTCGCCGCCTACCTGTGGGCCGTGTCCACCGGTGAGTACCTGCTGGTCTTCGGCATCGGCATCCTGCTGTCGGGGATCGTCTACAGCGCCGCCAACGGCGTGTGGCCCTCGTTCTACGGCGAGATGTTCCCGGCCAGGGTCCGCCTGACCGGTATGGCCGTCGGCACCCAGATCGGCTTCGCGTTCGGCGGGTTCGCCCCCACCATCGCCGCCGCGCTGGCCGCGAACAGCGTCAGCGGCTGGCTGCCGGTCGCCGTGTTCGGCGGTGTGATCTGCCTGGTGGCGGCGGCGTCGGCCTGGTCGGCCCGGGAGACCGCGCACCTGTCCCTCGACGAGATCGAGGCCGGTTTCGAGGCCCGTGACCGGGTCCCGGCCCGCGTCTGACCCCGATCGCTCCCGTCCCGCAGCGGGCCCCGTGGCGTCACGCCACGGGGCCCGTCGGCGTCCCGGCCGCGGCCGCCAGCACCCCGACGACGTCGCCGGGGTCGGCGGCCCGGTCACCGCGCCACACCGCATCGGTGCCGAGCCGCACCTGTGCCCCGGTCACCGGCAGCACGTGCACCGGCTCCCCGACGAACGCCTTGTGCGTGGCGCCGGACCCCAGTCCGACCAGCGTGAACGCCTCCCCGGCGGCGACGACGTGGGTGAGGTCGCCCGGGTTGTGGGTGTCGAGCTCGATCCGCCGGTGCACGCCGTGCCGGGCGAGCAGCTCCCCGGTGGCCCGGTAGACCGCCGGGGCGGCGTCGTAGCGGATGGACACGTACGGCAGCTCCGCCAGCTCCTCGAGGCGGACCTCGGTGCGGTCGTCGAAGCCGCGCCCGTGCCCGACGGCGACGGCGGCCGGCCGGGTGTCCACCCGCCGCACGGTCAGCCCGGGGTCGTCGCTCCCGCCGTGCAGGAACGCCAGGTCCAGCTCGCGGCGGGCGACCGCACGGGCCAGCTCCGCGCTGGTCCCGGGCCGGATCCGCACTGCCAGCTCCGGGCGGGCGGCCCGGAGCCGTTCCAGGAACCCGTCGCGGACCGCCGCGGTCACGTCCGGCGCCATCCCCACCACGACGACCGGGTGCCCGTCCGCGGCGGCCAGCGCGCCGGGCAGCGCCTCCACCCGGGCCACGATGTCGCGGGCCCGCGGCAGCAGCGCCCGTCCGGCCGCGGTGAGCGCCATCCCGCGCGCGGACCGGGTGAACAGCGGCGCGCCGAGCTCCCGCTCCAGGTCGCGGACCCGCCGCGACAACGGCGACGCGGCGAGGTGCAGCCGGGCCGCCGCCCGGGTCAGGTTCAGCTCGTCGGCGACGGCGAGGAAGTACCGCAGATGGAACAGCTCCACGGAGCATGACCCTAGAGGTCACGTCCGCCTGCACGTATCGGTCCTGGTGGCGGCGCTGACCGGCGCCTTACCGTGACCGGCATGGCCTCCCGTCCCGTGCGCATCGCGAACGTCTCCGGGTACCTCGGCGACCGGTACACCGCCGTCGACGAGGCGATGGCCGGTGACCCGGTCGACGTCCTGATGGGCGACTACCTCGCCGAGATCACCCTCGCCGCGCTCGCCGCCGCGGCCGGGCGCGGCGGCCCCGGCTACGTCGCCTACGCCCTGGACCAGCTCACCCCGCACCTGCCCGAGATCGCCCGGCGCGGGATCCGGGTCGTCACCAACGCGGGCGGGTTCGACCCGGCCGGGATGGCGCGGGAGCTGCGCGGCCGGATCGCGGCGGCCGGGCTGCCGCTGCGGGTGGCGCACGTCGCCGGGGACGGGGTGTTCGACCGGCTCGCCGACTTCCACACCGACGGCCACGGGCTGGAGCACCTCGACACCGGCGCCCCGCTCAAGGACTGGGGCTTCGCCCCGATCGCCGCGAACGCCTACCTCGGCGGCTTCGGGATCGCCGCCGCGCTGGCCGCCGGCGCCGACGTCGTCGTGACCGGGCGGGTCACCGACGCCTCGCTCACCGCCGGCCCGGCCGCCTGGTGGCACGGCTGGGGCCCCGACGAGTTCGACGCGCTGGCCGGCGCGGTCACCGCCGGGCACGTCATCGAGTGCGGCGCGCACGCCACCGGCGGCAACTTCTCCGGGTTCCGGTCGGTGCCCGGCATGCTGCGCCCCGGCTTCCCGATCGCCGAGGTCGCCGCCGACGGCTCCTCGGTGATCACCAAGCACGCCCGCGACGGCGGCACCGTCACCGTGGACACCGTCACCGCGCAGCTGCTCTACGAGATCCAGGGCCCCCGCTACCTGAACCCCGACGTCACCGTGCACCTCGACACCGTGCGGCTGAGCCAGGAGGGCCCGGACCGGGTCGCGATCGGCCCCGTCACCGGGTCCCCGCCGCCGCCCACGGCGAAGGTCGCGATGTTCGCCCCGATCGGCTACGAGATCTCCACGATGCTGTTCTGCACCGCCCCGGACGTCGAGGGCAAGGTGGAGCTGCTGCGCACCCAGCTGCGTGCCGCGCTGGAGGGGCACGTCGACTCCCTCGAGGTCACCCCGCTCGGCGTCGCCGCGGTCGACCCGCCGACCCAGTGGGCGGCGACCGTCCCGATCCGGGTGATCGCGACCGCCCGCGAGAGGGAACCGCTGCTCCGGTTCGCACCGGCCGTCGGGTCGCTGTACCTGCAGGGCTTCCCCGGCTTCCACCACGACGGGCACGCGCCACGGGCGTCGCAGCCGTGGCCGCGGATCGAGTACTGGCCCGCGCTGCTGGAGTCCGCGCTGCTCGACCACCACGCCGTCCTCGACGACGGCAGCCGGGTCGAGGTCCCGCGTGCCACCCGGACCGCCACCCCGGAGGAGACCGTGCAGCCGGTGCACCCGGAGCCGGACCTGCCCGCACCGACCGGCCCGCGCGCCGAGCTGGGCGAGTACACGTGGGCCCGGGCGGGGGACAAGGGCGGCAACGCCAACGTGGGCGTGTGGTGCCGCGACCCCGCGCACTGGGAGTGGCTGCGTGCCACCCTGACCACCGGGCGGGCGGCCGCGCTGCTCCCCGAGGCGGGGGGCCGCATCGTCCGCCACGAGTTCCCGCACCTGCGCGCGGTGCACCTGGTGCTCGTCGGGCTGCTCGGTTCGGGCGGCTCGGCCAACCTGCGCGTGGACCAGATCGGCAAGTCCGTGGGCGAGTACCTGCGGGCCCGGCACGTGGAAGGACCCACCGCATGACCACCACCGGCGCCACGACCGCCGAGCGCATCCTCGCGAACGTCGCGTCCCCCGCCACCGACGACGCCTTCGACCCCGGCGCGGCCCTCGACGGGCTGCTGGGCTGCGTCGGGATGAGCGGCGCCGACGCCGGCGGGCGGGTCGGTTTCGTCGGCGCCGACCCGGTCGTGCCCAGCGCGCTGCGCCTCGGCGGCGGTGCGGCCGTTGCGCTCGCGGCGAAGTCGGTCGGGATGGCCGCGGTGCACCGCGACCGCGGCGGCGACGGCCAGGACGTCACCGTCGACGTGCGCCGCGCCCCGCACCGGCTCTGCCCGTTCTACGACCGCCGCTGGGAGCTGGTGAACGGCCATCCCGCCGCCAGCCCGGCGATCACCTCGCAGGCGCTCGGGTTCTCCTTCCACCGCACCCGCGACGACCGCTGGGTGATGCCGCTCAACCCCTATCCGGCACTGCGGGCCCGGGCGGAGACCTTCCTCGGGGTGCCCGAGAGCGGCGTCGCCGACGCGGTCGCCCGGTGGGACGCCGCCGAGCTGGAGGCGGCCGCGAGCGACGCCGGCATCGTCATGCCGATGGCCCGCACCCCCGCCGAGTGGCTCGCGACCGAGCAGCACGCGGCGCTGGCCGGCACCCCGCCGATCACCCTGCGCCGCATCGGCGACGCCCCGCCCGAGCCGTTCCCGCGGCGCCGCCGCGCCGACCTGCCGCTGGACGGGCTGCGCGCGCTCGGGATGGGTCACGTCATCGCCGGCGCCGGGACCGGCCGGGCGCTGGCCCTGCACGGCGCGGATGTGCTCAACATCTGGCGCCCCACGGAGTTCGAGCACGACAGCACCTACGTCACCGCGAACGTCGGCGTGCGGTCCGCCACGGTGGACCCGCACGCCGCCGACGGCGCCGCGCTGCTGCGCGGGCTGCTCGCCGACGCCGACGTGTTCTACGCCAACCGTCGCCCCGGCTACCTGGCCCGGCTCGGGCTGTCCGCCGAGGAGGCCGCCGCGGTGCGGCCCGGCATCGTGCACGCCTCGAACACCCTGCACGGGCCGGTCGGGCCGTGGGCGCACCGCGTCGGGTTCGACCAGTCCGCGGGCACCCTGGTCGGGATGATGACCCTGGAGGGCGGCTCGGCCACCGACCCGACGGTGGCGCCCCGGCTCTCACCGATCCTGGTCGTCAACGACTACATCGTGTCCTGGCTGACCGCCGCCGGGGTCGCGGCGGCACTGCGCCGCCGCGCGGTGGAGGGCGGCTCCTGGGCGGTGGAGGTGTCGCTGGCCCGGGCCGCGCTCTGGATGCTGGAGCTCGGGGTCCTCGACCTCGGCTACGCCCGCGAGGTCGCGGGCACCGGCGAGCGCCACGCCTACCCCGCCCCGGAGACGTTCACCGCGCAGACACCGCTGGGGCACTACCAGGGGGTGACCGACCAGGTCACGATGAGCGCGACGCCGGGGGAGTACCGCACGGTTCTCGTCCCCCGCGGCTCCGGACGCCCGGAGTGGGGGGAGCGCTGAGCCGGGCGCCCGGCCGTCGGAATCCCGGGCCCGCCGATCAGCGGTCGCGGCGCGGCGGCGGCTCCACCCGGGGGATCGGGCGGGTCACGTCGGCGTGGTCCACGGTCGGGTCCACGGCCCGGCCCACGGTGCGGTGCGCGCCCGGGTCCGCGACGGGTCCCGGGACGCGGTCCATGACCTGGGTCGTGGCCTGGTCAGGGGCGTGCTCGGAGGTGTCGTCCGGGGCGGCCGGGGCCGCCGACCCGTCCACCCGCCGCTCGACGGCCATGATCGCCAGGACGGCCGCGGCGCCGGCCGCGGCCGGCAGCAGCATCCACCACCAGCCCGGGTCGGGCGCCAGCACACCGCGGGCGTCGTCCTGCCAGGGCCACAGCGCCCGCAGCGCCCCCAGCAGTACCCCGATCATGATCACCATCAGGGTGCGGCGGTGGTGCTCCAGCAGCCAGGTCAGCACCGACACGAAGCTCGCGAGCCCCAGCACGGCGCCGAGCCCGAACACGGCGATGTAGGCCAGGTCGAGGTCGCGCACCGCGCGCAGGGTCGGCTCGTAGAGCCCGAACACCAGCAGCAGGAACGACCCGGAGAAGCCCGGCAGCACCAGCGCGCACACCGCGATCGCCGCGGCCAGTCCGACCAGCGGCATCGGTGGGCGGCCCTCGCCGGCGGCCGGGGGGAGCGCGCTGACCGCGAACGTCACCGTGAACGCGACGACGACCAGCGCCCACTCCCGCAGCCCGCGCAGCCGTCCGGTGATCCGCAGCGGTACCGCCACCGACGCGGCGACCATCCCCAGGAACACCGCCCGGGCGCCGACGGGGTGGTCCTCGATCAGCCCCGGGAGCACCTGCGACGCCGCTACGACCGCCAGCACCATGCCCAGTGCGACGGGGAGCAGCAGGCCCCAGTCCAGCCGTCGCAGCTCCTCGCGGGGCGCCACGTCACCGCCCGCCGCGCCCGGAAGCAGACCCCGGGCCGCGGCGACGAGGTGGGCCCCCTGGGCGATCAGGCGCTCGTAGATCCCGACGACCAGGGCCATGGTCCCGCCGCTGACCCCCGGGACGGTCTCGACCACGCCGATCGCGGCCCCACGGGCCAGGTGAATACCGGACATACGCGACAACACAGGGCAGGACGGTACCGACCGGGCGACGATCGGGGACGGACGGGTGAATTCTCGTTCGCATCACGAAGGATCGGGGCAACCGGTTGCGTGCCGATACGTCCGAAGAGACGTACAGACCATGACGATCGGGGGACTGACATGGACGGGTACGTCATGCACCGCACCGCCCGCTGGGCCGTGACCATCGCCGCCTGCGGCGCCGTGCTGGCCGGTTGCGGGGGCGGTGGTGACTGGCCGGCGGCCGCCGGGTCCGGTGGCGCCTCCGCCACCCCGGGCCCCGCCGCGCCGACGACGAGCGCCCCGGTGTCCGACGCCGGGGGTGCCGGATCGGCCGGGGGAGCCGGGAACGGTGGTACCCACACCGGCACCGGTGGCGCCGAGGCGGGCGGCGACGAGCGCTGCCACACCTCCGAGCTCGCCGGCTCGGTCGCGGCCGACCCGGGCGGCGGCGCCGCGGGCTCGTCGTACGCGACGCTGACGCTGCGCAACCAGGGCGGCCGCACCTGCTACGTGCGGGGCTTCCCCGGCGTGTCCTACGTCGGCGGCGACGACGGCCACCAGATCGGCCCGGCCGCCGCGATGCAGGGCGGGCACGGCGACCCGGTGCGCCTCGCCCCCGGCGGGACCGCCGGTGCGACACTGCGGGTGGTGAACGTGCGCAACTTCGACGAGGCGGCCTGCCGCCCGACGGCCGTGCGCGGCCTGCGCGTCTACCCGCCCGGCGAGACCGACTCGCTGTTCGTCCCGATGGAGGGCACCGGCTGCGCCGCCACCCCGCCCGGGGACCAGCTGGTGATCCAGGCGTTCACCACGCGCTGACCCGCGCCCGGCCCGGTCCGCCACGGACCGGGCCCGGCGGGGTCAACGGGTGGCCGCCGCGACGGTGGAGGAGAGAACCCCGCATGACCCCGCACGACCGCCCGGACGCGCCCCGCCGGCGTGGCGACGTCGCCACGCTCGGTCACCGGCTGCAGGACCTCGACGGAGCCTCGTACCGCTCCTACAAGGGCCTCACCGGCGTCTGGACGGGTGAGGACGGCTACGACCTCGAGATCCGGACGGTGCAGGCCGACCCGTTCGCGCCGCCGTCGCGGCTGCGGGTGACCGTGCCCGCCCGGACCGCCGGACTGCCGACCGGCCTGTACGACGGCCCCGTCCGGGCGCGGGCGCTCGCCGGGTTCCTCGCCCGCGCCCTGCGCCGTGCCCTGGAGGGCAGCACCCTGCGGGTGGACGCGGGCGGCCAGGAGGTGCTCGACCGCAGCGCGGTCCGCATCCGGCCCGACGGCACGGTCGTCGCCGAGCTGTCGGTCCCGCTGCCCGGCCGTGGTCGCCGGATCGACGGCCGGGCCGCGGCCGCCGCGGTGACGGTCGTGCTGCCCCGCGCGGTGCTCGGCGCGCTGCGCTGGGAGACAGCCGACACCGCCGCGGCGCAGGAGTTCGTGGAGACCGTGGAGGACGCGGGTGCCCTGCGCGACGCGCTGGCCGGTCGTGGCCTGGTCGGGTTCGTCGCCGACGGCGCGGTGCTGCCGCGGCTCTCCGGTGTCGACGACCGGCCGCTGGCCGGCGGGGTCCCGTTCGTCTCCCCGCCGGAGCTGCGGGTGACCCTGGACGTCCCGCACCGCGGCACGGTGACCGGGATGGGCGTCCCCGAGGGGGTCACGCTGATCGTCGGCGGTGGCTACCACGGCAAGTCCACGCTGCTGCGCGCGCTGGAGAGCGGCGTGTACGACCACGTCCCCGGCGACGGCCGTGAGTTCGTCGTCGCCCGTGCCGACACGGTGTCGGTACGCGCCGAGGACGAGCGCTCGGTGCAGCGCGTCGACGTGTCGGCCTTCGTCACCGGTCTGCCGTCCGGTAATCCCACCGACGACTTCTCGACGGAGTCGGCGTCCGGGTCGACCTCCCAGGCCGCCGCCACGGTCGAGGCGCTGGAGGCCGGTGCCGGCGTGCTGCTGATCGACGAGGACACCGCCGCCACCAACGCCATGATCCGCGACGACCGGATGCGCGCGCTGATCCCGGCCGAGCCGCTGGTCCCGTTCGTCGAGCGGGTCCGGCCGCTGCACCGCGGGCACGGGGTGTCCACCGTGCTCGTCATGGGCGGGTCGGGGGAGTACCTCGACCGCGCCGACACGGTGGTCCTGCTGCAGGACTACACCGCCTCCGAGGTCACCGGGCGGGCCCGGGAGATCGCCGGGCGGGCGGACGAGGCGGGCGACACCGCGTTCCCGGCGTTCGCGCGCCGCGAGTTCGGCCCCCGCAGCGTGGACGCCTCGGTGCGCGGCCGGCGCCGGGTCACCGCCCGTGGCCGCGGCCGGCTCACCTTCGGCGCCGACGACATCGACCTGTCCGCGATCGCCCAGCTCGCCGACCCCGGCCAGACCACCGGCGTCGGGTGCGCCCTGGCCGCCCTCGACCTGCGCGGGGTCACCCTCGCACAGGCCCTGGACCGGCTGGAGGAGGCGGTGCGCCGCGAGGGGCCCGACGCGATCACCCGGGGCGCCCCCGTGGACGTCGCGGTCCCGCGGCGGCACGAGGTCGCGGCCGCCCTGAACCGACTGCGACCGGCGCGTGTGACCCACCTCCACAGAAACGGTCAGATCTGACTGTTACAGTGCGCTCCGAGCACGTGCACCGACGCACCGTCACCGGAGGACCCCATGACCCAGCCTGCCCAGCGGGACCTGAACGGCCGCACCATCGTCATGTCCGGCGGCAGCCGTGGCATCGGCCTCGCGATCCTGCTCGCGGCCGCCCGCCGCGGCGCCAACTCCGTCATCCTGGCCAAGACCGACCAGCCCGACCCGCGGCTGCCCGGCACCGTGCACACCGCGGTCGCCGAGATCGAGCAGGCCGGCGGGAGGGCCGTCGCCGTCGTCGGCGACGTGCGGGTCGAGGAGGACGTGGACCGCGCCGTCGCGACCGCCGTCGAGACCTTCGGCGGCGTCGACATCGTCGTCAACAACGCCAGTGCGCTGAACATGAGCGGCACCGCCGACGTCACGCCCAAGCGCTACGACCTCATGCAGTCGATCAACTCGCGCGGCACCTACCTGCTGACCCGGGCCGCGCTGGACCACCTGAAGGCCTCCGACGACGCGCAGGTTCTCACCCTGTCCCCGCCGATCAACCTCGACCCGAAGTGGCTCGGGGAGTTCCCGCCCTACATGCTCTCCAAGTACGGCATGTCGCTGCTGACCCTGGGCTGGGCGCACGAGTTCGCCGGCGACGGCATCCGGGCCAACTGCCTGTGGCCGCGCACCACCATCGCCACCGCGGCCGTGGTCAACCTGCTCGGCGGCGACGACGCCGGCAAGCGGGCCCGCACCCCGGGGATCATGGCCGACGCCGCAGTGGCCGTCCTGACCGACCCGGCCCGCCCCACCGGGCAGACCTTCCTCGACGACGAGGTGCTCGCCGCACACGGCGTCACCGACCTCGCCCCGTACGGCGACTCCGAGCACAACGACATCGACTTCTTCATCGAGGGCACCGACCCGGCCGACCTCCCGGCGCACTAGTGCTCCGACGGTGACCGGTTGACCCCATCGGGTGAGGCCCGGAACCGGCGGGACCGGGTGCGCGACCCCTCACGACGGCGCGGGCACCCGTCCGGCCACCCCGGACCGACGACGAGGAGCACCCGAGTGCGACACATCGCCACCTTCTGCGGCAGCTGCAACTGCGGATGCCCCGAGCTGTACGTCGACGACGCCGCCGCGCCGGAGAAGCGCATCGTGGTCACCGACGACTTCGGCCAGCGCGTGCAGATGAGCGTGGACCAGTTCGCCGACCTGGTCGCCTCGGCCCGCAACGGCCTGCTGGACGACCTCGTCGCGGGCTGAGGAGCTAGGCGGTCGCGGGGCCGTCGGGGACCTCCCCGGCGGCCCCGTCGTCGTTCCCGGGACGGTCATCGGCCCCGGCGAGGCGCCCCGCGAGGTCGATCAGCTCCTCGCGCAACGGCGCCGCCCGCTCGGCGAACCCGGCCTGGGCGCGGGCGTACTCGGCGCGCCCGGCGGGGGTCTCGATCGGCACCGGGTCGAACCCGTGGGCGGACAGGTCGTAGGGGGAGGCCCGCATGTCCAGCTCGCGCACGTCCGCGGCCAGGGCGAAGCAGTCGGCCACGACCTCCGACGGCACCGCCGGGGCGAGCTTGTAGGCCCACTTGTAGAGGTCCATCGTCGCGTGCAGACAGCCCGGCTGCTCCATCTCGACCTGTCGCTCCCGGGTCGGGACGAGCTCGTTTCGCGGGGCCGCGGCGCCGGTGAAGAACCGGTAGGCGTCGTAGTGGGTGCAGCTGATCCGTGCCGACTCGACGACGGCGTCGGTGCCCGCCCGCCCGAGGCGCAGCGGCACCGTGTCGCGGTGCCGGGCGTCGTCGGTGCGGTAGACCATCGCCCACTCGTGCAGGCCGAAGCAGCCCAGCCGGGGCGCCCGGGAGCGGGTCGCGGTGAGCAGCCGGTGCACGAACGCCGCCGTCGTCCGCAGCCGCGCCGGCGCCGCCGCGGGGTCGAACAGCACCGTGCCGTCGGGCCGGGTGACGTGGCCGGGGCGGTCGGCGAGCTCCGCGGCGTCGGCCAGCGCCACGCCGGGGCCCGGGTCCCA
>NZ_JAMXSG010000399.1:0-3854 GCF_024124365.1 Pseudonocardia sp. McavD-2-B | reverse complement strand
GGCACCGGCCACGGCCGCCCGTCGTGGCGGCGGTGGCGGCCGCCCGCCCGGACCGCCCGGTCGTCCCGACGGTCGCGGTCCCGGGGACGGCGGTGACGGGCGGAAGAAGCCCGGCCGTCGTCGCCGGCTCCGGCGCTGGGTGATCGGGCTCGCCGCGTTCGCGGTGATCGGCCCGCTCGTCGCGTTCGCGATCGGCTGGCTGGTGTTCCCGGTCCCCAACGCCGACGACATCGCCGTCACCCAGGTAGCGACCTTCACCTACACCGACGGCGCCCCGCTGGCGACGGTCCGGCCGGACAACGTCAACCGGATCAGCGTCGACCTGTCCCAGGTGCCGGTGCCGGTCCAGCAGGCCGTGCTGTCCGCGGAGGACCGCACGTTCTTCTCCAACCCCGGCTTCGACATCACCGGCATCGCGCGGGCGGTGATCAACCAGCTCTCCGGCGGGATCGGCGGCGGCTCGACGATCACCCAGCAGTACATCAAGGTGACCACCGGCAACGACCAGTACTCGCTGTTCCGCAAGTTCCGCGAGGTCGTGCTGGCCGCGAAGATGTCCAAGGAGATGACCAAGGAGCAGATTCTCGGCAACTACCTGAACGCGATCTACCTGGGTCGCGGCGCCTACGGCATCCAGGCCGCCAGCCAGGCGTACTTCGGGAAGAACGTCCAGGACCTGAACGCCTCCGAGGGCGCGATGATCGCCGGGCTGATCCAGTCGCCGTCGCGCTGGGACCCGGCGAAGAACCTCGAGATGTCCCAGCAGCGGTGGAACTTCGTGCTCGACGGCATGGTCGCCCAGGGCTGGATGACGCAGGCCGACCGGGCGCAGCAGAGGTTCCCGCAGTGGCGCGAGGCCTCCACGGCCGAGGGCGGTGGCATCCCCGGCGACGACAAGGGCCACATCTACAACGCGGCCCGCGCCGAGCTGGAGAAGCTCGGGATCTCCGAGACCGAGATCAACACCCAGGGTCTGACGGTCACCACGACGATCGACCCGAAGGCCCAGGAGGACGCGGCGACGGCCGTCGAGAAGATCATGGACGGCCAGCCCGGCAACCTGCGGTCCTCCCTGGTGTCGGTGAACCCGAAGACCGGCGCGGTCATCGCCTACTTCGGCGGGGAGAACGGTGTCGGCCTCGACTACGCCTCGGTGCTCAAGCAGCCCGGCTCGTCGTTCAAGCCGTTCGTGCTCGCGGCGGCGCTGCAGGCGAACCCGCCGGTCGGTCTCGGCACGATCTACGACGGCTCCTCCCCCCAGGAGCTCGCCGGCACCACGGTCACCAACTCCGAGGGCGTCAGCTGCGGCCGGTGCTCGGTGAAGGAGGCCATGACCAAGTCGATCAACACGGTCTTCTACCGGATGGGCCTCGACGTCGGCCCGCAGCGGGTCGCCGACGCCGCGCACCAGGCCGGCATCCCCGCCGACCTGCTGCCGAACCCCACCGGCGGCATCTCGCTGGGTGACCGCGAGGTCCACCCCGAGGACATGGCCGCCGCCTACGGCACGTTCGCGGCCGACGGCATGAAGCGCGACCCGTTCCTGATCGCGAAGGTCACCGCCAGCGACGGTCGGGTCATCTACGACCGCGGCAGCACCGACAACGGCCAGCAGGTCATGCCGGCCGAGGTCGCCCGCAACGTCACCGAGTCCATGACCGACGTCGCGAGCTCGTCGCGGATCGGGCTGGACGGGCGTCCGGTCGCCGCGAAGACCGGCACCGTGCAGAGCAGCGTCCAGGGCCAGAACAACGACGCCTGGACCGTCGGCTACACACCGTCGGTGTCCACCGCGGTGTGGGTCGGCACCGACGACAACACCCCGATCAAGAACTCCGCGGGCCGCCCGGTCTACGGGCGGATGCTGCCCGGCTCGATCTGGCAGTCGTTCATGAACGACGTGCTGCAGGGGACGCCGGTGGAGCAGTTCTCCGACTTCGAGCCGATCGGCCAGGCTCCGGCCCGGGCCGTCTCGAACGACTCCGGGCAGGGCGACGACCAGCAGACGACCACCACCCAGGAGCCCGGCGACAGCCGCGACAACGGCGACCGCGGGGACCGGGGTGACCGCGGGAACCGCGGCGACCGGGGTGACTCCTCGGGCGACGGCTCCGGGGACGGGGCCGGCGACGACAGCAGCGGCGACCCCGGCAGCGACGGCAACAGCGACGGTCCGCCCGGCTCCGACGCGGGCCGGGACCGTCCGGGCCGCGGGGGCGACAACTGACCGCAGGCGGCCGGCCCGGAGCCGCACCGCCCGCCCCCCACGACGCGCCGGGGGCGGGCGTCCGGGACCGGGAGGTCCCGACCTGGACCGAGCCGCTGGCGCGCGCCGCCAGCCGGGTCGTCGGAGGCCCGATGGGTCGGCACGCACTCGTCGGACGGTCGCGCTGGTGGACCCCGCTGCGGGTGGTGCTGCTGCTCGCCGTCGTCGTGCTGGCGCTGGGCTGGCTGGGCAAGGCGGCCTGTCTGCAGCAGTACCGCACCCCGGACGGTGCGCTCGCGCTGGACTGGCGCAACGACCGTCAGTACGTCGCGATGTGCTACTCCGACACCGTCCCGCTCTACGGGCTCGAAGGTCTCGCCGACGACGCAGTCCCCTACCGCGACGCCTGGTTCGAGACCGCCGCCGACGGCTCCCGCACCGCCCGGTACATGGAGTACCCGGTCGTCACCGGGATGTTCCAGTACCTCAATGCGCAGCTGACCGACGGCTGGCAGTGGCTGGCCGAGCGGCTGCCGTTGCCGACCGCGCTCGACGTCGTCGTCTACTTCGACGTCACCGCGATCTGGCTGGCCATGGCCTGGCTGGTGGTGGTGTGGGCGGTGCTGATGCTCCGCCCGGAACGTCCGTGGGACGCCGCGTTGGTCGCGCTGTCCCCGCTGGTGGCGGTGCACGCGTTCACCAACTTCGACACGCTCACGGTCGCGCTCGCGACCGGGGCGCTGCTCGCGCTGCGCCGGGACCGGCCGGTCTGGGCCGGGGTGTTGCTCGGGATCGGCGGCGCGGCGAAGCTCTACCCGCTGCTGCTCCTGCTGCCGGTGCTGCTCGTCGGCTGGCGACGCCGCGCCGACGGCGGCCTCCCGCGTGCCGCGTGGACGATCGGTGCCGCGGTCCTCGCCTGGGTGGCGGTGAACCTCCCGGTCGCGCTGGCCTGGCCGCGCGGCTGGGTCGAGTTCTTCCTGCTCAACCGCACGCGCCCGGCCGACCCGGACTCGATCTGGTACTCGCTGTACTGGTTCACCGGCTGGTCCGGCTTCGACGGACCGCTCGGCGACGGGCAGTCCCCCACCGTGCTCAACACCGTCACCGCGGTGCTCATGGTGCTGGCGTTCGCCGCGATCGCCTGGTTCGCGCTGCGCGCGCCGCGCCCGCCCGCGGTCGCCGAGCTGGCCTTCCTGACGGTCTCGGCGTTCCTGCTGGTCAACAAGGTGTGGAGCCCGCAGTACTCGCTGTGGCTGGTCCCGCTCGCGGTGCTCGCCCTGCCACGCTGGCGGCTGCTGCTGGCGTGGATGGTCGTCGACGCGCTGGTCTGGGTGCCGCGGATGTTCCAGTACCTCGGCGTCGCGAACAAGGGGCTGCCGCCGGAGCCGTTCCTGGTGACCGTGCTGGTCCGCGACGCCGTGGTGGTCGCGCTGTGCGTGCTCGTCGTCCGGCAGATCCTGCGGCCCGGCACCGACCCCGGCCGGGACACGGAGCCCGTGTGGCCGGTCGGCCCGCGGGTCTCCCGGTCCGGCGTGCCCGCCGCGACGGCCTCCGCGTCGGCCGTGCCCGCACGGGGCGGGCGACGGCGGAGGGACGGCGGCGGCCCCGGCCCCACCGGTTCCGTCGGCACGCCCCGGTCCGGCGACGC
>NZ_JAMXSG010000398.1:0-3906 GCF_024124365.1 Pseudonocardia sp. McavD-2-B | reverse complement strand
CGGCCGTGGCGCGCTCGGCCTCGGTGCGGCAGCGCACCGCCGACGAGGCGCCGACGCCGCGCGGGTCCATCGCGACGACGTCGAAGCGCGCCAGCACCTCCGGCCCGAAGGTGCCCGGCGACCCCGGGGTGGTGGGCATCGCGCGCAGTGTGTCGGTCGCGGCGACCCCGGGCCCGCCCGGGTTGAACAACAGGGTGCCGATCCGGCGCTGGGGGTCGGTGGCACGGTGCCGCATCACCGCGAGGGCGACCCGGGGGCCGTCGGGATCGGTGTACTCCTGGGGGACCTCGAGGGTGCCGCACTCCAGGCCTGGACCGCACCCGGTCCAGGGGACCGGGTCGGGCGGCGGAACCGCGGGCGCGGACGGCACGGCGGGTGCGGCGGCGCAGCCGGTCAGGGTCACGGCGACGACGGCCGCGAGGACGGCGAGCGGCCGGAGGAGTCGGTGCAGGGCGTGCATGCGGTGGAGTCTCGGGTGGCCGTCCGGCCGTCCGGATCCGTCCGGGGGAGAGTTCTGCCCGGCCGGGGTCCGTCCGAAGGATGAGCGCGGCCGGGTCGTGGGACGGAGGCGTCCGCGCCGGTACGGGCCCTAGCCTCGGCGCCATGACCGATGTCGCGGCGTACCGGCGGTGGGTCGTCGACGGCCTGGTGGTCGTGGTGACGGCCCTGATCGGGCTGCTCATGGCCCGGTTGCGGGTGGTGTCGTCGCCGGGCGGGCCCGAGGTGCTGCTGGGTGTCGACGTCGCGGCAGGGATGCTGGCCTGCGTCGCGCTCTGGTGGCGGCGCCGGTACCCGCTGCCGGTGGCCGTGGGCGTCGTCGTGCTGTGCACGTTCTCCGAGGTCGCCTCGGTCCCGGGGCTGGTCGCGCTGTTCGCGGTCGCCGCCCGCTGCCCGGCCCGGGTCTCGGCCGCGGTGTTCCTGGGCAGCGTCGCGTCGTTCGCGGTGTACTACTCCTGGCGGCCCGCGCCGGAGGCCCCGTTGTGGCTGCTGGTCGGGGCGTTGGTGGCGGGACACGCGGCGGTGTTCGGCTGGGGGCTGCTCGTGCGCAGCCGCCGGCTGCTGGTCGAGTCGCTGCGCGAACGGGCCGCGATGGCCGAGTCCGCCGCGGCGCTGCGGGCCGAGCGCACCGCGCACGAGGCGCGGGAGGCGCTGGCCCGGGAGATGCACGACGTGCTCGGGCATCGGCTGTCGCTGCTCAGCGTGCACGCGGGGGCGCTGGCGTTCCACCGCGACGCGCCGGCGGAGGAGACCGCGCGGGCCGCCGAGGTCGTGCGGGAGAACGCCCACCGCGCCCTGCAGGACCTGCGGGAGGTCATCGGGGTGCTCCGGGCGCCGGTGGGGGAGCTGCCGCTGCCCGGGATCACCGACGTCGGGGAGCTGCTCGAGGAGACCCGCCGGACCGGGACCGCGGTCGTCCTGCACGACGGGCCCGGCGTGACCACCGGGGAACACCCGGTGCCCGAGACCGCGGGGCGCACCGCCTACCGGCTGGTGCAGGAGGCCCTCACCAACGCGCGCACGTACGCGCCGGGTGCCCCGGTCACGGTGACGGTGACCGGCGGGGCCGGAGACGGGCTCGTCGTCGAGGTGGCGAACCCGGCACCGGCCCGGTCCGCCCGCGCCGACCGGCCGGCGGCCGGGCAGGGGCTGCGGGGGCTGGCCGAGCGGGCGACGCTCGTCGGGGGCCGGCTGGACCACGGCCCGACCCCGGACGGCGGGTGGCGGACCGGGATGCGGCTACCGTGGCCGTCGTGACCGCCTCCGACCCCGTCGCGGTGCTCATCGTCGACGACGACCCGGTCGTCCGCTTCGGACTGTCGATGATGCTGCGCGGCGCCGACGGCCTGACCGTGGTCGCCGAGGCCGGGGACGGTGCCGAGGGGGTCGCGCTGGCCGAGCGGCACCGGCCCGACGTCGTGCTGATGGACATCCGGATGCCGGGCACCGACGGGCTCACCGCCACCGAGACGCTGCGCCGCCGCCCCGGCGCGCCGCAGGTCGTCGTGCTCACCACCTTCGACGCCGACGCCCACGTGCTGCGCGCGCTGCGGGCCGGCGCCGCCGGGTTCCTGCTGAAGGACACCCCGCCCGACGAACTCGTGCTCGCCGTCCGGCACGCCGCCGCGGGCCGTCCGGTGCTCTCGCCGGAGGTGACCCGCCGGCTCATCGACCGGGTCGCCGAGACCGACCGGGACAGCACCCGGGCCGCGGCCCGGCGACGGCTGGAGCGCCTCGCCGAGCGGGAGCGCACCATCGCCCTCGATCTCGGCGCGGGCCGGTCCAACGCCGAGATCGCCGCCCGTCACCACATCGGTGTGGCGACGGTGAAGACCCATGTCTCGGCGATCCTGACCAAGCTGGACCTGAACAACCGGGTCCAGGTGGCGCTGCTGGTGCACGACGCCGGGTTGTCCCCGCCGGTCTGACGCGGCGTCAGCCGGGCGGCTGCCCGGGGGCCTCCTCCAGCTCGTCGAGGCGGGAGCGCAGCCGACGGAGCTCGGCGAGGAGTTCGGCCCAGGTGGCCGGGTCGGGGGCGCCCGGCCCGGCGGGATCGGGCTCGTCGTGGCGGGCGGCCTCCGTACGGGACCGCTCGATCTGCTCGGTGAACCAGCTGGCGATGGTCGCGGTCACGGTGCCCAGCACGGCGATCCCGGCGATCATCAGGCCGGCCGCGACGAGCCTGCCCTCGGTCGTCACCGGGTAGCGGTCGCCGTAGCCGACGGTCGTG
Source organism: Pseudonocardia sp. McavD-2-B (assembly GCF_024124365.1). Lineage (NCBI taxonomy): Bacteria > Bacillati > Actinomycetota > Actinomycetes > Pseudonocardiales > Pseudonocardiaceae > Pseudonocardia > Pseudonocardia sp. McavD-2-B. Next base: position 1,178 of record NZ_JAMXSG010000398.1, on the reverse strand, counting down.
ATCGTGGTCAGGACCCACCACAGGGCGTCGGCGAAGGTCGTGATCGTTGCGTCGGGCACGTCGCGTTCGGCCTCGTAGACGCCGAGCGCCGCGACGAACCCCAGCAGCGACACGGTGACGACGAGGTAGGCGCTCACCCGGCCGCGCAGGTCGTCCCGCAGCGTCCGGGTCAGCACCGACACCGCGCCGACGAGCCGGACCAGGCGCAGGAACCGCAGGAACGGGGCGAGCAGGACCAGGACGTCGAGCGGGTTGTCGAGCAGGAACCGCCACCGGTCGCGGGCCAGCGACAGCCGGACCGCGACGTCGGCGACGAACACCGCCCAGAGCACCCACAGGAGGGTCTCCAGGGTCCGCCACGCCGGCGACCCGGTGCGGGTCAGCAGCACCTCGCAGGCGTACAGCAGCAGGAACCCGGCGGAGAGCACCGTCAGACCGACATCGGTCCGTGCTTCCCACGCCCGCAGGCGCGGTTCCGGTCCGGGCGCGGCACGTGTCATGGGCGGAGACTACGAGGCCGGGACACCGCGGGGCGGTCCGAACCGGAACGCCGGGTGCGACCGCCCGCGGGTCGCGCGGGCGGCGAACCCGTCCAGGAGGCTCGACGTCGCCGTGCTGGGGTTTCCGCACGCCCCGCCCGACGACCTCGACGGACGGGTGCTGGTCGAGTCCCCACTGGTCGCGGCGGTGGCGGCGGACGACCCGTTCGCCGGTCGGGCCGCGGTGACCCTGGACGAGCTCGCGGCCCGGGCGCTGATCTGCCTGCCCCGCGGGCACGGCCTGCGCGCCGCGCTGGACGCGGCACTGGCGGCCCGGTCGCTCACCGCCCGGGTGGGGTTCGAGTCCGGCGCGATGACGCTGCTGCTGCGCCTGGCCGCGCGCGGGGCGGGGGTGGCGGTGGTCCCGGAACCCGCGCTCGGCGCGGCCGGGATGGCGGCCCTGGCCCGGCCGCCGGTCGCGGTGCCGATCACCCCGGAGATCCGGACGCGGCTGCACCTGGTCTTGCGCTCGGGCGGGCCCGGCGGACCGGCGGCGCAGGCGCTGCTGGAGTCCCTGCTCCGGTGGCGCCCGGCGCGGGGATCAGCGGGGGACCGACACCAGGACCCGGACGGCCTCGGCGACCGCGGCGCGCCGCGCGACCCGCACCGCGGTGGCGATGGGGCGGAGCGCGTCGGAGC
>NZ_JAMXSG010000397.1:0-3935 GCF_024124365.1 Pseudonocardia sp. McavD-2-B | reverse complement strand
CGGCGACGCAGCCGCGGGCGTCGAGCAGCGCGGGGCGGCCCGGCCGGACGGCGGCGCGCCAGGGGTCGTCGAGGAGCGGGCCGTACGCGGTGAACGGGTTCGGGCCGACCGGCCCGGCCGCGGCCGTCGACGGGTCGTGTCCCAGGGTGGGGTCGGTCCAGGCGGCGGGCTCGTCGGCGAGCCGGCGCAGCAGCGTGTGGTGGGCGTCGCGCAGTCCGGGCACGAACCCGGCGGGCAGGGTGTCCGCCCGCAGGTCCCAGTGCACCCGGAGCACGCCGCCCGCGTCGTGGACGATGTGGTCGAGCAGCACCTGTGGGGTCTGGGAGATCCCGAAGACCTCCTCCCCCAGCCAGTCCGTGGCCGCCGGACCGTCCCCGGTGAGCCCCAGTCCGCTGGTGAACACCACCGGGTGCGCGGGGGCGGGCAGCCCGGTGCGCGGGTCGCGCGGCCCGGCGGTGCCGGCGGTGACCTCGACCCCGGGCACCGACCGGTGCTCCAGGTCGGCCCAGAACCGCCGGTTGACGCGCTCGGCGAACCCGGCGAAGCCGTCCCAGGTGCGCAGGTCCGGCGGCTCGACGGCGACCAGCACGGTGCTGGTGAAGTCGCCGACCACCCGGTCCAGTCCCGGGGTGTCGTCACCGGCGGCGACGTCGTCGCGGTCGAACAGGGTGGTGTTGAGGGCGAAGGGCTCCTCGGCGCCGAAGCGGTGGAGCACGAACGCGAACGCGGCGAGCAGCGCGCCGGTCGGGCTGAGCCCGTGCCGGGCCGCGGCGGCGCGCAGCCGGCTCCACGCGTCGGCGTCGAGGACGGCGGTGTGCCGGGTCATGCGGGGTGCCGGGTCGCCGGGCGGGTCGGTCCACGGCAGCCCCGTCCACGGCAGGGCGGGTCCGGTGGGCAGCGGTGCGCGGTCCGCCCAGTAGGCGCGGTCGCGGTCGCGGCGCGCCCGCTCGGCGGGGTCGGTGGTCGTCCGCGCGGTGAGGGCCGCGAAGGTCGTCGGCAGCGGCGGCAGCGCGACGTCCGGGTCGGCGACCACCTCGCCCCACTCCCGCATCAGCACCATCCAGCTCGTGAGGTCGAGCGCGAGCACGTCGATGCCGATGTGCAGGCGGGTGCGCCCGTCCGGGAGCAGCGCGGCCCGCAGGTCGTGCAGCGGCCACGTCCCCGGCTCGCGCACCTGGTGCGAGCACTCCTCGCGCAGCGCGCCCAGCCGCGCGTCGGGGTCGGGGTCGGTGCGCAGGTCGGCCGTGACGATCCGCGTCGCGGGGACCTCGGGGAGCACGCGCTGGCGGCCGTCGTCGCCGACGACCATCCGCAGCATCGGGTGCCGGCGCACGAGGACGTCCCAGGCGTTCGCGAGGCGGTCGAGGTCGGCGAGCGGGTCGCCGCCGGGAACCCGGTCGAACTCCTGGTACCAGAACGTCGCGACCCCGCCGAGCGGGAAAGCCGGGTCCCGGCCGACCAGGTAGGCGCTCTGCACGGCGGTCAGCGGGAACGGGGTGCCGTCGGGCGGTGACTCCGGTGCGGCCGTGGTCGGCGGGTCCGCCGTCGGCACCGGCTCCCCCACGGGGGTCTCGGCGACGGTGCGAGCGGTCGCACCGCCGAGGAAGTCCGGCAGCGGCAGGCTGAGCCCGGTCTCCTCGCGCAGCCGCCGGCGCAGCCGCACGGCGGTGAAGGAGTCGAGGCCCAGCTCGGTCAGCGGCACGTCCGGTGGGAGCTGGTCGGGCCGGTCGAGCACCTCCGCGAGGCAGGCGAGGACGTCGTCGAGCCGGACCGTCATGCGGTTGTCCCTTCGGGGTGCGGGAGTTCGGGGCGGTGGCGCACGCGTCACACGGGTGGGTGACGGGCTCGGCGCCGCAGCGACTCTGACTTTATTGAGTCTGATTGTCAATATCGTCTAACGTCTCCGGGCATGACCGCCCCACCGACCGCCGACCACACCGCCGAGATCACGACCGTCTGGTCCGAACTGCTCGACCTGCCCCCCGCCGAGATCCCCGACGACGTGGGCTTCCTCGTCCTGGGCGGTGACTCGGTGCTGGCGGTGCGCATGTCGGCGCTGATCCGGCAGCGCCTCGGCGTCGCGCTCGGCCTGGCCGAGGTCCGGGTCGACACCACCGTCGGCGAGATCGCCGCACTCGTCGCCGATCGGGTGAGCGATCCGTCGACCGGGTCACTGCCCGCGATCACCCGCCGTCGCGCCGACCCGCACGCCCCGTTCGCCCTGCTGCCGCTGCAGCAGGGCTACTTCGTCGGCCAGCAGGACGGCTGGGAGCTGTCCTACGCCTCGGCGCACTACTACGTCGACTACCCCCTCGACGGCATCGACGGCGACGAGGCGGCGGAGGCCCTCACCGACGCCCTGGAGCGGCTGGCCCGGCGCCAGCCCGGCCTGCGTGCCCGGGTCGACGCCGACGGCCGCCAGTACGTGCTGCCCACCGGGGCGCCGGGGGCGCTGCCGGTCCCGACCGTGCTGGACCTGCGCGACGCCGCACCGGAGGAGATCGAGGCCCGGCTCGCCGCGCTGCGGGACCTGATGAACGTCAGCGGGCCCGACCCGGTGTCCGGCCCCGGCCTGGACATCCGGCTGACGCTGCTGCCCGGCGACGCCGGCCTGCTGCACGGCGCGTTCAGCCTGCTGCTCTTCGACGGCTGGTCGGCCGGCGTACTCACCCGCGAGCTGCTGGCACTCGCCCAGGACTGGAACGCGGTGCTCGACCCCCTGGAGATCGACCCCGGCGACTACGTCGAGGCGGTCGGGGCGCTGCGCGGCACGCGCGGCCGGACCGCCGACCGCGACTGGTGGTGGGAGCGGATCGACGCGCTGCCCGCCCCGCCCGCCCTGCCGCTGGTCGTCGACCCGCAGGAGGTGACCCCCACGGTCATGCAGCACCGCGAGTTCCGGCTCGACCCGGCCCGCTGGGCGGCGCTGCGCACGGCCTGCCGCGACCAGCGGGTCACCCCGGCGACGGCGCTGCTCACGGCGTTCTCCGTGGTGCTGGCCCGCTGGTCGGGGCACCGGCGGATGATGCTCAACTCGCTGCAGACCGGACGCCTGCCGCTGCACCCCGACGTGCACCGCATGATCGGCGGCTTCGCCACCACCATGCTGCTGCCGGTGGTCCCGGAGACCGGGGCGTCGTTCGCCGAACTGGCCCGGTCCGTGCAGCGGACCTTCGCCGAGCACGCCGCGCACATGCTCGTCCCGGGTGTCGAGGTGGCCCGGGAGGTCGGGCGCCGGCGCGGCACCCACCGCCCGGTGGCACCGGTGGTGTTCCAGTCCACGATCGGGATGGACGCCGCGATGGGCAGCCCGCTGCCGAGCGAGGCCGGCCCCCTGGGCCGGGTGCGCGCCGGGGACTACACCCACCACCTGCGCACCCCGCAGGTGGCGCTGGAGACCCGCTGCTTCGAGATCGACGAGCAGCTCGTCCTGGTGTTCTCCCTGGTCGCGGAGCTGTTCGTCGACGACGAGGTGGCGGCCGCGTTCGCCGAGCTGGTCGAGCTCGCGACGGCACTGGCCGACGGGCCCGGCTGGGACGCCGTGCCGGAGCTGCCCGAGGCTCTCGACCCCGTCCCCGGGGAGGGGCTGCGCATCGGCGCGCTGCCCGGGACCGGTCGCACGCACGCTCCCGGCCCGCCCGCGGACGGCGCGGAGCAGACGGTGGCCGAGGTGTTCGAGGACTTCCTGGAGGTCCCCGTGCTGGACCGCACCGTGCACTTCTTCACCGCGGGCGGCGACTCGCTGCTCGCGATCCGGGTGCTGGCCCGCCTCGCCGCCGAGCTGGACCACCCGGTGCCGGTACGGGCCTTCCTCGCCGACCCGACGGTCGCCGGGGTCGCGGCGGCCGGACGGGCGTCCTGATGCCCGGCGCCCCCCGCCCGCTGGTCGCCGTGCTGGGCGCCTCGGGGGCGACCGGACGGGCCGCGGCCAGATC
>NZ_JAMXSG010000396.1:0-3960 GCF_024124365.1 Pseudonocardia sp. McavD-2-B | reverse complement strand
GTGGCGCTGCACCTGGTGCTGCGGCGGCGCCCGGCCGCCGCGTGACGCCGCGCCGCGGCCGCCGCATCACCGCAGGACCCGGCGGCGTCAGCGGCGGAAGCCCTCCACCCGCACCTCGTCGGTCGGGGCGAACCGCCCCGCGGCCGCGTCGATGAGCGCGATCGTCCGCGCCGACTGCGCGCAGCCGAACCCGTACTTCGCCCGCACCCGCGCGTCGGCGATCTCCATGCAGGTGCGGCTGCGCGTGACGAACTCGGCCACCGGGTAGGTCGTGCCGGTGTCCAGGTGTTCGGTCACCACCAGCGACGGCGAGTAGTAGCTGACCTCGGTGCCGTCCGGCCAGCGGACGTCGAACATCATCTCGGGCACGGTCGTGCACGGTAGGCGGCCCGGATTGCCGCCGTGTTGCGCGCGGCGTCTACAGGATGAAGCCGAACAGCGGGCTGTCCGGCGGGATCGGCTCGATGTGCGGGGGAGCCTCCTGCATCCGCTTGAGCAGCGCGGGCAGGTCGTCCGGCGACCCCAGCTCGATGCCGACCAGGGCCGGGCCGGTCTCCCGGTTGGAGCGCTTGGTGTACTCGAACAGGGTGATGTCGTCATCCGGGCCGAGGACGTCGTCGAGGAACCGGCGCAGCGCGCCCGGCTCCTGCGGGAACTCGACGAGGAAGTAGTGCTTGCGGCCCTCGAAGACCAGGGCGCGCTCGACGATGTCGGCGTAGCGGGAGACATCGTTGTTGCCGCCCGAGAGCAGGCAGACCGTCGTGGCGTCGCGGGGGATGTCGAGCCGGTCCAGCGCCGCGGGGGACAGCGCGCCCGCCGGCTCGGCGATGATCCCGTCGGACTGGTAGAGCGCGAGCATCTCGACGCAGATCCGGCCCTCGGGCACCGCGAGCAGCTCCACGCCCGCGTCGCGCACCACGTCGAAGGTGGCCGCGCCGACCTTGCGCACGGCGGCGCCGTCGACGAACGGGTCCAGCGATCCCAGGTCGACCGGCTCGCCCGCGGCGACCGCGGCCGCCATGCTCGCCGCCCCGGCGGGCTCGACGCCCACGATCCGGGTCGACGGCGCGTGCTCGCGCAGGTAGGTGATGGCCCCGGCGAGCAGTCCACCGCCACCGACCGGCACGACCAGCACATCCGGCGGGTCGGCCAGCTGGGAGACGATCTCGCGGGCGATCGTGCCCTGGCCCGCGACGGTGCGCGGGTCGTCGAAGGCGGGCACCTGGGTGGCACCGGTGGACTCGGCGTCGGCGCGGGCGGCCGCGGCGGCCTCGTCGTAGGTGTTGCCGACCACCCGCACCTCGACGGCGTCGCGGCCCAGCCGCGCGACCCGGTCCCGCTTCTGGCGCGGGGTCGTGCCGGGCAGGTACACCCGACCGGTCACGCCGAGGCGCTGGCAGGCGAACGCGACGCCCTGGGCGTGGTTGCCGGCGCTGGCACAGACGACGCCGGCGAGGCGGTCGGCCTCGGGCAGCTGTGCGATGAGGTTGTAGGCGCCGCGGATCTTGTACGAACGGACCGGCTGCAGGTCCTCGCGCTTGACCCAGACCTCGCCGCCGAGCGCGTCGGACAGGCGGGGGTTGAGCTGCAGCGGGGTCGGGCCGATGACGGCGCGGAGCCGGGCCGCCGCGTCGTCGACGTCCCGGGCGCTCACAGAGGGGGTCACGGTCGACCAGGGTGTCATGACCCCCGGCCGGGGCCGCCGCTCACCCCAGGCGCAGGGTGACCCGCTCGGACTCCGCGCGGCGGTCGAGGGTCGCCGGGTCCCCGGCGGCGTTCACGGTCTGGACCAGCGAGGCCCCCGCCGCGAGGACGGCGAGCAGCCCGTCGCGCAGTCCGTCCGCGCTGTCCCAGCCGGTGCTCGACAGCACCCGGGCGCCCGCGGTGATGCCGAGTGCGTCCGCACGCTCCCGGGCCGCGGCCAGGACCTGCTCGCCGCTCGCGCCGTCCCAGGCCGGGGCCGCGCCGTCCACCGGGTCCCACGGGACGAACTCGTCGCCGTGCACCCGCACCTCGGTCGCGAAGTCGACGGTGCCACCGGGGAGGTCGCCCAGGCCGCGGCCGAAGAAGTCCAGCGAGAACGCGACGACCGTGCCCGCCCCGGCCGCGAGCGCCACGTCGAGCCGCGCCGCGTCGGCGAGCACGACGTCCGCGCCCGCCGGGTCGCCGACCAGCTCCGCGCCGCAGGACCACACGGCCAGCAGCGCGGCGACGGTCTGCCAGTGCGCGGGCAGCAGCGCCGCGACCCGGGTGCCCGGCTCGACGTCGACCTCGTCGCGCAGCAGGTTCGCCGCCTTCGCGGTCCAGTTCGCGGTGGTCGTGCCGGACAGCTCGGTCCGCTCGCCGGTCGCGTCGTCGTAATGGGTGACCAGCGGTCGCGGGGCGGCGGCGCCGAGCGCCGGGCCGAGCAGCGCGTCGGTGAGGAACAGGCCGGAGCCGAAGACGGTGTCCATCACGCCGGAACGCTACGTCAGTCGATGCAGGGGACCCCGCCCGCGGTGATCGGCGGGGTCGAGGGAGCCGGGGCGGCGGCGGGCGCGGCCGCCGCGGAGGTCGACCGGCCGCCGTTCGCGCGGTCGGTGCCGAGCAGCACCTGGACCCGGCCCTGGGCGACGGCGTCGGACTGCTCGACGCCGATGCCGCCCAGCGCCTCGGCGACCCGGCGGGCGGCGGCGTCGCCGTCGGCCTGGCTGTAGCGGACCACCGAGGTGGTGCGGTCCGGGGCGTTGCCGACCTCGCCGGGGGTGAACCCGGTGCGGCCCAGGGTGTCGGCGACCTGCGCGGCCAGCCCGGTCACCCCGGACCCGTTCGCCACGTCGGCCACGACCGGCGCCGCCGCCTCCGTGGAGGTCGCGGGCGCCTCCTCGGGCTCGGGGTCGGTGTGGTGGGCGACGAAGTCGCGGACCTCGGCGGGGTCGACGAGCAGCACGTCCTTGCCGCGGGTGGTCTCCGGGCCGCCGGTGGGGATGGTCAGGAAGTCCATCCTCCCGGCCGCGATCGACGACGCCTCGCGGGCGAAGCCGAGCAGGTCCCAGCCGCTGTCGATGACGACCGACTGCTGGATCACCTCGATGAGCGCTCCGAGCTTGGTCGGGTCGGTGAGCGTGCCCGAGGACAGGACCTTGTTGGCGACCGCGGCGAGGAACACCTGCTGACGGTTGATACGCGACAGGTCCCCGCCGGCGAGCCCGTGCCGCTGCCGGACGAACGCGAGCGCGTCGGCACCGGAGATCGTCTGCGGGCCTGCGGGGAAGTCGGCGCCGGAGAACTCGTCCCTGGCCGGGGCCTTGAGACAGACGTCGACGCCGCCGACGGCGTTGGTGAGGTTGTAGAAGCCGAGCAGGTTGACCTCGGCGAAGTGGTCGATGGCCAGCCCGGTGAGGTCCTGCACGGTGTCGATCAGGGCCTGCCGACCGGCCTGCGACGAGTCCTGGTCGATCTGCCGGGGGTCGCGCACGCCCTCGGCGACCAACCGGGACGCGGTCTCCGCCTTCGTCTGCGGGTAGGCGGCGTTGATCTTGTTGCGGCCGATCCCGGGGATCGACACCTCGGAGTCGCGCGGGATGGAGAACGCGGTCGCGCTGCCGCCGTCGGCGGGCAGGTGCACGACGATGATCGTGTCGGAGTTGAGGACGCCGGACTCGGCGCCGCTGCGCAGCTGGGCCAGGACGTCGGCCGGCAGCGGGTTGCCCTGCGCGTCGGTACGGCTGTCCACGCCGACCAGCAGGATGTTCTGCTCGCCGCCCGCGGAGCCGCCGAACAGCAGGTTCGTCGTGGTGATGCCGCCGGTGACGTCGCGGTAGAAGGTCCACACGGCGCCGGTGAGCAGCACCGTCAGCGCCGACAGCACGGCGACGGCGACCCGCAGCCGGGCCAGCAGCCCGCGGCCCCGGGGCGGTCCTCCGCCGGTGCGCCCGCCCCGCGCCGGGTACGGGGGGTGCTCGTCGGGGCCGGTCGCGG
>NZ_JAMXSG010000395.1:0-3977 GCF_024124365.1 Pseudonocardia sp. McavD-2-B | reverse complement strand
GCCCGCGCCGCGCGGAGCCCGGGACCGCCCACCGGGGCCGTCGGGGTCGTACCCGCCCGGGTCGCGGCCCAGGCGCTGCCGCAGCCGGCCGACGGCGTCGTCCGGGCCGAGGCGCTGGCGCAGCACACGCAGACCGGCGACGAGCAGCACGACCAGCGTGGTCACCGCCATCGCCGGGAACGCGTTGATCAGCGGGGCGCCCGCCATGAGCAGGCTCTGCGCCGTGCCGCCGCCGGACGGGGCGCCGATCAGCACCGCGACCAGCGGCACGACGACGGCGAGCAGCAGCGGCGGCTGCACGGCCGGCAGGAACAGCCCGCGCCGGCGGACCCAGGACACCGCGAGCACGCAGCCGAGCAGGTAGCAGACCTCGAACACCCGGCCGACGGTGCCGATCCGTAGCAGGTCCACCAGGACCCCGAGGGCGGTGGTACCGACGGCCAGACCGGTGGCCGCGAGCGGCGGGACACCGAGGACCGGGGGGAGCAGGGACCGCTCACGCACCGGCCAGCCACCGCGCGCGGGGGCTGGGCCCCGGCCGGGCCGGCGGGCCGAGCTCGATCGGGCCGTGGTCACCCGGTCAGCCTAACCCCTCCCGCCACGGTGTCCCGGTCGCCTCGTCGCGTGCCGTGTCGCCGTCGCCGAACGTGCCCGGATGTGCGCCGTCGGGTCGGCCACCGCCGGATCGGGTGCCGTCCGACCGGTTGTGGTCGGGCCGCCCGAGGTCCTCGAGGGACACCAGCGAGTCCCCGGCGGAGGCGACCAGCTCGGGCGCGGAGACGCCGCGCGGGGTCCGGTCGACCGTCGCGGGCGTCCCCAGCTCGGTGTCGGACACCTGCAGCTCGGTGAACTTCCGGGCGCTCACCAGGACCCGCGCCTCCAGCGAGGAGACGGTCCGGTTGTAGCTGTCCACCACCGCGTCCAGGCTGCGGCCGAGCTTCGCGACGTGCGTGCCCATCGTCGCGAGGCGCCCGTGCAGCTCGCGCCCGAGCCGGTGCACCTGGGCGGCGTTGCGGGCCAGGGCCTCCTGCTTCCAGCCGTAGGCGACGGTGCGCAGCAGCGCGACCAGGGTGGTCGGCGTCGAGAGCACGACGTTGCGGCCGAAGGCGTACTCCAGGAGCCCCGGGTCCGAGCGCAGCGCCGCCTCCAGGAACGGGTCGCCCGGCACGAACAGCACCACGAACTCCGGTGTCGGCTCGAACGACTCCCAGTAGGCCTTGGCCGAGAGCTGGTCCACGTGCGTGCGCAGCTGCCGGGCGTGCGCCGCGAGCCGTTCGGTGTGCACGTCCGGGTCCGAGGCCTCGACCGCCTGCAGGTAGGCCGCGAACGGCACCTTCGCGTCGACGACGACCTGCTTGCCGCCCGCGAGCCGGACCAGCATGTCCGGGCGGACCCCGCCGTCCTCCCCGGCGGCGGACACCTGGGTGGAGAAGTCGCAGTGCTCGAGCATGCCGGCCATCTCCGCGACCCGCTGCAGCTGCATCTCGCCCCACCGGCCCCGTACCTGCGGCGCCCGCAGCGCGTTGACCAGCGCCTTCGTCTCGGTACCGAGCTTGTCCGAGCTCGCCGCCATCGCCCTGACCTGCTCGCGGAGCCCGGCGTAGGCGGACTCGCGCTCCTTCTCCACCGTCCGCAGCTGCCCCTCGACCCGGCCCAGCGCCGCCGAGACCGGGTCGAGCAGCTGCTCGACGGCCTTCGCGCGGGCGGCCTGGTCGCCGTCGGCCTTCGCCGCGAGCGCGGCGGTCGCCTCCTTGAGCCTGCTCTCCGCCAGCGCCACGAACGCCTCGTTGTTGCGGGCCAGCGCGTCCTGCGACAGCGCGGCGAAGGAGTCCTTCAGCTCGGCCTCGCGGCGCACCGTCGCGGCCTCGGCCCCGGCCCGGGCCTCCCGCTCGGCGCGCAGCGCGGCGGTGGCTCCCGCGGCGTCGGACTCGGCCCGCCGGGCGCGGATCGTCGCGTCGTCGAGGGACTCGTGCAGCTCCTCGACCCGTTCGAGCAGCGCGGCGCGCTCGGCGCGCAGGCCCGCCGCGTCGGCCCGGGTGGTGGCGGCGGTGTTCGCGGCCGCCCGGGCCGCCTCGGCCGCCTCGGCCCGGAACCGGGCGGCGGCCACCGACCAGACCACGGCGGCGGCGACCGCCGCACCGAGCAGCGATCCGAGGAGCAGGCTGAGGACGTCCACCCCCGCAGCGTGCACCGCACCCCCGACAGTTCCGTGTCGCCGCAGCTCAGTGGCGTGTCCGGAGCCGGGTGTTTCGCACGGGCACGCACGGGGACGGCCGGCGGCCGGCCGGGTTGCCCCGGCGAGGCGGATGCCACGCCGGGCGAACCGGTTCGCGATGCACACGTCTTTCCCGGTGTCGGACCTTCGGGGGGCCGACGGTCCGGGCCGGGGGGCCCGGGCGCACCGCGAGAGTGAGAGAGGTACCTGTGATGACCACCCGACTCGCCCGCACCATCGGCCGTGGGGCCGCCACGACCACCGCCGCCCTGGCGGTCGCCGCCGCGGCCGTGCTCGTCCCGGCCGGGGTCGCCTCGGCCGCACCCGCGACGCCGGCGGGGGACCCGGCGCCCAGTGCCTGCCGCCCGGCGAACCAGCAGGCGACCATCCACCCGGCCCCGGGCAGCGCCGGCCACCGTCACTACACGGTCGTGCTCAGCGCGGCCCCGGGCACGTCGCCGTGCCTGCTGTCCGGATCGCCGTCGGACCTGGTGTTCAGCCTGAACGGCTCGCCGCGCGCCTCCGAGGTCGCGGTGCCCTACGGCGATCAGACCCGCGCCGTCGAGTTCGGGCCGGGTGAGCCCGTGCAGTTCGACGTGCAGGTCCGCAGCTCCGCCGGACCCGCCCGGGCGAACGAGCTGGAGTTCTCGCTGCACGGTCCCGGGGGTGACGTCCCGGGCGGCTTCCTGGCCCGGGGACCGATCGGCGTCGACGCCGGCATCCAGGTCGGCCCGGTCACCGAGCGCTGACCCGGGGCGCCGCCCGGGACCACCGGTCACGCGGCGGCCGCGGTGCGCGATCCGCGGCCGCCGCGGCGGTGTCAGACCGCCTCGTGCTCCAGCAGCCACCGCTTCACGGCCAGGCCGTAGCGGAACCCGCCCAGGCTCCCGTCGGTGCGCAGCACCCGGTGGCACGGGACGAACAGCGCCGCCGCATTGAACGCGCAGGCACCCGCCGCGGCCCGCACCGCCGCGGGGCGGCCGGTCTTCTCGGCGTAGCCGGTGTAGGTGACCGGTGCCCCCGCGGGGACGGTCCGCAGCACGTCCCACGCCAGCTCCCGGTAGGGGCCGGACCGCTGGCGGACGGGCACGTCGTCGATCACCGACAGGTCGCCGCCGTGGTAGCGGTCGACCGCCTCGCCGACCGCACCGAGGTCGCCCTCGACCACGGTCGCCGGGGACAGCGAGCGGTGCACCAGGGCGAGCAGCTCGCCGACCGAGGCGGTCCAGCCGGAGGCGAGGACGTGTCCGTCGTCGTCGACGACGGCGGTGAACGGCCCGGCCGGGGTGTCCCGTGTGGACCACGTCGCTGTGCTCATGCGCTCCTCCGAGGAGTGGTGGTGGCGGCGGACGTCGCGGCCCGCCAGAGATGGGTGGCGGCGTAGGACCGCCAGGGGGCCCAGGCGTGGGCGCGCGCGGTGAGCGCCGCCTCGTCGCCGGGCAGTCCGAGCGCCTCGGCCCCGCGGCGCACCGCGAGGTCGGAGGCGAGCAGCTCGTCGGGATCGCCCAGGACGCGCATGGCCAGGTAGCCGGCGCTCCATGGACCGATCCCGGGCAGCGCGCACAGCTCGGCGCGCAGCCCGTCCGGGTCGCGCCCGGGGTCGAGGGCGAGGGTGCCGTCGGCGAGCGCGGCACACAGCCCCCGCAGCGACGACGCCCGCCGCGCCGGCCCCGCGATGTCGGCGTCGGCGAGGGCCCGCGGCCCGGGGAACAGCAGGTGCAGCCCGTCGTCGTCGCGCAGCTCGGCGGGCAGCGGCGTCCCG
>NZ_JAMXSG010000394.1:0-3988 GCF_024124365.1 Pseudonocardia sp. McavD-2-B | reverse complement strand
GCGTCGGGCGAGCCCCCCGCCGCCCCGGACACGCGTCGAGACGCCCGGTCGCACCGTGGGCGCCCGCCCGGACGACACCCGGGCCCCGGCCGCCGCGGCGCCCGTGGTCCCCCAGCGCGCCGAGCAGGTCGAGGACGCCGGCTCCTCCGCTGCGGCCGACACCTCGCAGGTCGACTCCACGCAGGCCGACTCCGCGGACACCGACGGCACGGTTGCCTCGACCGCCACTGCGGACGCTCCCGGCGCCGACACGGCCGCGGCGGTCGGCACGGGTACGACCGGCGCAGCCCCGAGCGGCTCCGCCTCGACCGACACCTCGCCGAACGGTGCCTCCTCGAACGGCGGCTCCTCGACGGGCTCGGCCCCGGCCGCCGCGGCACCGGTCGGTGCGGGCCCGACCGGCCGGGAGTCGACGGCCTCGGACACCGCGGCGGACCCGGCCACCCCGGTGCCGGCAGGCACCGGCTCCACCGCCCCCCACGGGGCCGGCACGGACGCAGGGGGCTCGGCCGTCCCGGCCCCGGCCGCCACGGACGCGGGCGTCACGACCGCGTCCGGCACGGAGACGTCCGCCACCGACTCCGGGTCCGGGTCCACGGGCGACGCGACGAGCCCGGCCGCGTCGTCGGCGACGACCTCGTCGGACGCCGCCACGGCCGCCTCCGCGTCGGACGCCGCCGCACCGACCACCACGAACCCGACGACCCCGGGCTCGACCACGGAGGCCCCGGTGCAGGACGGCGGGACCGCCGCGTCGACCACCCCGGCGCCGACCACCGCGGCCTCCGCGGGCACCACCGCGGGCTCCACGAGCACCTCCGCCGACCACGGCGAGGCCTCCCCGCCCGCGTCGGGCGACGCCCCCGGCGAGGGGGCCGACGCACCCACCGGGGCTGCCGCGGCCACCACCGGGGCACCGGGCACGTCGTCGTCGGACGGCTCGGACCAGGAGACGGACCCCGCTCCGGCACAGGACACCGAGAGCGCGGCGCCGCGTCGCCCGTCCACCGCGGGATCGCGGCGGACGAAGAAGGGCAAGCCGGTCATGCCGTCGTGGGACGAGGTCCTGCTCGGCGTCCGCGGCCAGCGCTGACACGTTCCCGCAGGGGTTCCGTCCTCCCGCACCGGATCCGGTCCCGTGTGGGAGCACGGATCCGGTGTGGGACCGCACCGCCCGCGGTCAGCCCCCGCCGGTGACGGCGTGGAAGGCGACGGCGGCGGCCGTCGCGACGTTGAGCGAGTCCACGCCGCTCGCCATCGGGATCCGGACCCGGCGGTCGGCGGCGGCCAGTGCCTCGTCGGTGAGACCGGGACCCTCCGCACCCAGCAGCAGGGCGACCTTCCGGCCGCCCAGGCCCGCCGAGGCGAGGGGCTCGGCGTCGGCGGAGGGAGTGAGGGCGGCGACGGTGAACCCCGCCTCCCGCAGCCGGTCCACCGAGGCGGGCCACGCGCCGTCGAGGGTCGTGAACGGGACCCTCAGCACGTGCCCCATCGAGACGCGGACGCTGCGCCGGTACAGCGGGTCCGAGCAGCCGGGGCCGAGCAGGATCGCGTCGACGCCGAGGGCGGCGGCGTTGCGGAACAACGACCCCAGGTTCTCGTGGTCCCCCACCCCCTCGCAGACGGCCAGCGTGCGGGCGCGGGCCAGGACGTCGTCGAGGGACGGCGCGGGAGCCCGGTCGGCGACGGCGAGCACCCCCCGGTTCAGGTGGAACCCGACCGCTCGGGCCATGGTGTCGGCGTCGGTCGCGTAGGCCGGGACGTCGACGCCGGCGAGATCGTCGGAGAGCTCGTCGAGGCGACGCGGGACCCCCAGCAGGGAGCGCACCGGATACGGCGAGTCGAGCAGCCGGCGCACGACGACGACACCCTCCGCGATCACCAGCCCACGCCCACCGGGCCGATCGGGGCGCCGATCGGCGGTCGTGAGGTCGCGGTAGTCGTCGATTCGGGGGTCGTCGGAGTGCTCGACCGTGGTGAGTATGGCCACGACGCCCGATCGTCCCACGTCACGGACCGTTCGCCGCGCCTGGTCGCCCGGTCAGCCGGTACCGCCCGGTCCGGCGATATGACACGGTGTAGTGCCGCCTCCTCCGACAACGGTCCTCCGCCGTGTGAGTGAGAAGGCGCTCCCCGTTCGATGGAGGTCGGTTCGCGCATGGGTCAGGTGGTCGACCGGACGACGTTCAGCCGGCGCGACCGCCAGCGGTACCGGATCAAGGTGCAGCGCTGTCTGGACACTCTCGGTGACCTGCTCAGCAGCTACCCGTTCTCCGACACGGAGCCGATGACCGGCGTCGAGATCGAGTTCAACCTGGTGGATCCGGAGCTGGCGCCGTCGCTCAACGGGAGCGACGTGCTGGACACGATCAACTCGGGCGAGTGGCAGACCGAGCTCGGCCGCTGGAACCTCGAGCTGAACCTGCCGCCCCGGCCGCTGCCCGGCGACCAGTGGCGCCAGCTGGAGCACGAGCTGCTCGACCTGCTCGCGGGCGCCGGGGCGAAGGCCGGTGACCTGCGCACCCAGCTCGTCATGATCGGGATCCTGCCGACGCTCGACCCGGGGCACATGACCGCCGAGGCGATCTCCCCCGAGGACCGCTACGAGGCGCTCAACGACCAGATGCTCAACGCCCGGGGCGAGCCGATCCGGATCGACATCGCCGGCTGCTCGCCGGAGGAGCGGGTCAACGCCGACTTCGACACGATCATTCCCGAGGCGGCCTGCACGTCGATGCAGCTGCACCTGCAGGTGTCCCCCGCCAACTTCGGGCGCTACTGGAACGCCGCGCAGTGCCTGGCCGGTGTCCAGCTGGGGCTCGGGTCGAACTCGCCGTTCCTGCTCGGGTCACAGCTGTGGTCGGAGACCCGGATCCCGCTGTTCGAGCAGTCCTGCGACGTGCGGACCCCCGAGTTCCACAACCAGGGGGTACGGCCGCGGGTCTGGTTCGGTGAGCGCTGGATCGACTCGGTACTGGACCTGTTCTCCGAGAACGCCCGCTACTTCCCCGCGCTGATGCCGCTGACGTCCGATGTGGACCCGGCGACGCAGATGCGCGACAAGGGCTTCCCGGACCTGCCCGAGCTGACCCTGCACAACGGCACGATCTGGCGCTGGAACCGGCCGATCTACGACAGTACCGGCGACACCCCGCACGTCCGACTCGAGAACCGGGTGCTCCCCGCGGGGCCGACGACCGTCGACATGGTCGCCAACGCGCTGTTCTTCTACGGCCTGCTGCGCACCCTGGTCGAGGCCGACCAGCAGCTGTGGCGGTCGGTGTCGTTCGAGGCGGCGCGGGAGAACTTCCAGACGGCGGCCAAGCACGGCATGCACGCTCCCCTGTACTGGCCCGGCACCGGCTGGGTGCTCCCCGACGAGCTCGCCCTGCGCAAGCTGCTCCCCCTGGCCCACGAGGGTCTCGCCCGCTGGGGCGTCTCCGGCGCGGTCTGCGACCGGTACCTGACGGTGCTGGAGCGGCGCTGCGTCACGCGTCAGACCGGGTCGTCGTGGCAGATCGACACGGTCGCCGCGCTGGAGGCGCGGGGCGCGGACCGGATGAGCGCGCTGCGCGGCATGCTCGAGCGCTACCTGGCGCACTCGACCGCCAACCAGCCCGTCCACACCTGGGAGATCCCCGGCTGATCGGCTTCGCCATCGCGAAGCATTCTCCGCGACCGGGCCCGCTCACCGCCCTCACGTTCCTACCGTCCCTCTCCGCACACCCGCCCCGGGTGCGCGTACGGGACGGAGGGACATGTCCATCCAGCACCACCCCGACCGGCGTCGATGACCCGGGCGACGACGATGTCCCCGTTCCGGCTGTTCGGCCGCACCGCCCGCGACGAGCGCCCCCTCGACGACGGCCCCGACCCGTGGCTCGACGACCCGGCCCCCGCCCCGGCTCCGCGGCCCGCCGCGCCCCGGGCCCGGGAGGCCGCCCCGGCTCCGTCGACCCGTGGGACACCCGAGGCTCCGGTGGCGGAG
>NZ_JAMXSG010000393.1:0-4009 GCF_024124365.1 Pseudonocardia sp. McavD-2-B | reverse complement strand
GGCGGGACGCACGTCTCCGCCCTCGCCGGGGCGGAGACGGGCAGGTCGCCGCACCGACGACCCGCCCGAGGGGGGCGGACCGGTCGTCGGCGCGCCACGCCCGACGGGGTGGGTGCGCGGTCAGGCGCTGACGGGCCGGGCCGGGGTGGAGCCCAGGTAGCTGCAGGTCAGCCGCCCCTCGTGGGTCGAGACGACCCCGCGCACGCCGAACACCTCGGCCAGCAGCCGGTCGTCGACGACGTCGCCGGGTGCCCCGTCGGCGTGCACCCGCCCGTCGCGCAGCGCGACGATCCGGTCCGCGCACCGTGCGGCCTGGGCGAGGTCGTGCAGCACCGCGACGACGGTCAGGCCGCGCAGCTCCTGCAGCTCCCGGACCAGGTCGAGCACCTCCAGCTGGTGGCGGACGTCGAGGTAGGTGGTGGGCTCGTCGAGCAGCAGCACCGGAGCGTCCTGGGCCAGGGCGAGCGCGATCCGCACCCGCTGGCGTTCCCCGCCCGACAGCAGCTCGACCGGGGTGTCGGCCCAGGCCTGGGTGCCGGTGGCCGCCAGCGCGTCGGACACCGCCGCGTCGGCGCCGCCGCCGAGCATGCCCAGCGGCCCGCGGACGGCGTAGCGGCCCTGGGCGACGAGCGCCCGCACGGTCACCCCGCCCAGCGGCGGCAGGGCCTGCGGCAGCACCGCGACCCGCTTCGCGACCTCCCGGCGCGGGGTCCCGGCCAGCGGCCGGTCGGCCAGGTGCACCGCGCCCGCGTCGGGCCGGTGCAGCCCGGCGAGCACCCGCAGCAGCGTGGTCTTCCCGCAGCCGTTGCGCCCCACCAGCGACAGCCACTGCCCGCGGGCGACCGCCAGGTCGACGCCGTCGAGCACGGTGCGCCCGTCGAAGCGCACCGTCACCCCCTCGGCCCTGAGCACCGTCACAGCGCACCTCCCACCGTCGTACGGGACCGTCGGCGGACGATCCCGATGAGCACCACCGCGCCGGCGACCGCCGTCACCGCTCCCGCGGGCACCCCGATCGGCCGGTCCCCGGCCGGGGCGAACGCCGTCAGCAACTGGGCGACGACGTCGGCCGTGACGACCGTGCCCGCCCCGGCCGTCGCCGCCGCGGGCACGAGCAGCCGCGGGTCGGCCGCGCCCCGCACCCCGAGCAGCGCACGGGCCAGGTGCGGGGCGAGCAGCCCGACGAACGCGAGCGCCCCGACCGCCGCGACCGCCCCGCCGGTGGCGAGCACGGCCAGCAGCACCGCGGCCGAGCGCCACCCGGACACGGCGAGGCCGACGCCGCGGGCGTGGTCGTCGTCGACGCCGAGGACGGCGAGCACCGGGCCGAGCAGCACCGCGAGGACCACCGCGGTCAGCGCGACCGGCCAGAGCGCGTCCCAGTGCTCCCAGCCACGCCCGTTGAGCGAGCCGACCAGCCACCGGACCATCGACCCGGCCAGCTGCGGGCGGGCGGTGAGCAGCAGCAACGTCGTCCCGCCGAGCACCGCCGACACCAGCACCCCGACGACGGCCAGCCGCAGCGGGTCCGCGGTGCCCGGCCCCGCGGCCCGGCCGGCGAGCAGCCACAGCACCCCGCCCCCGAGCGTCCCGCCGAGCAGGGCCACGGCCAGCACGCCGAGCGGGGTGCCGACCGGTCCGCCGAGCACGGTCCCCAGCACCGCGCCGAGCACCGCGCCGGAGCCGACGCCGGTCACCTCAGGGGAGGCGAGCGGGTTGCGCAGCACCGCCTGCAGCACCGTTCCGGCGACGCCGAGGCAGGCACCGGCCGCGAGCCCGACCAGGACCCGCGGTGCCCGCAGCTCCCGGACGAGGTCGGTCGACAGCGGGTCCGCGACCCCGGCGACGGCCGCGAGCGCGGTGCCGGGCCCGACGGCGGTGCCGACCAGGAGCCCGGCCAGGGCCGCGACCGCCACGCACAGTCCGAGCAGCCCGAACCGGGCCGCGAGCGTCGCGTCCCGGCCCACCGAGCGGTTCACCGCTCCACCGCCGCGGCGGGACCGTCGGTGCGGACGGGAACGGCCGTGCGGGCGGCCCGCGGGCGTCGCCACACCAGCAGCAGCCCGCCCGCGACGATCGCGACCCCCGCGGTGAAGCCGCCGACCGGCAGCTCCACCGGGTACAGCACGGTGCGGGCCAGCAGGTCCGCCACGACGACCACGGCCGCGCCCGCCCCGGCGCAGGCCGCGGCGCGGGGAAGCGGCCGGGCCGCGGGGAGCAGCACCCGCACCAGCTGTGGAGCGAGGAACCCGACCCAGGCGACCGGCCCCGCCGGGCCGACGACGGCCGCGACGAGCAGGCAGGCCACGCCCAGCACCGCCGCCCGGGCCGCACCGGTGCGCAGGCCCAGCGCGGAGGCGGCGTCGTCGCCGAGACGCAGCGGTCCCAGCAGCGGCAGCACCGCGACCCCCGCGACGAACGCGACCGCCAGCGCGGGCAGCACCGGCGTCACCGTCGCCCATGTCGTGCCGGTCAGCGAACCCAGCAGGTAGCGCACCAGCACGCCCTGCTCGGAGGAGCCGGTCATGGCGACCGCCGCGAGCAGCAGCGCCTGCAGCGCCGCCCCCACCCCGGCTCCGATCAGCAGGACCGCGGCCGGGCCGACGGCGCCGCGGACGGCGAGCAGGGTGAGCGCGCCCCCGGTCACCGCGCCGACCACGGCGGGCAGCAGCGGCGCGAACGGGACCGCGGCCCCGGTGACGATCGTGACCGCCACCGCGGCCGCGGCACCGGAGGACACCCCGAGCAGCTCGGGGACGGCGAGCGGGTTGCGCAGACCGTCCTGCAGCAGCAACCCGGCCAGCCCGAGCGCGGCGCCGGTGAGCACACCGAGCAGCAGCCGCGGCACCCGCAGCTCGGTGACGACGACGTGCTCGATCCCGCCCGCCGCGACCAGCACGGCGGGCAGCCGGTGCGGGGCGACGGCCGGGGTGCCGGTCCCGAGGACCAGCGCGGCGAGCAGCACCGCCCCGGCCGCGACGGCGAGCAGCAGCAGGGCCCGTCTCACCGGCCGGGGACCGCCGCGAGCGACTGGGTGACGATCGCGCCCAGGCTGCGGGTGCCGCGCCCGCTGCCCCACAGCCGCGGGTCCATCTCGTGCACGTTCCCCTGCTGCACCGCGGGGACCTGGGCCCACACCGGGTTCGCGGCGAGCTGGTCGGTCAGGGTGCGGTCGGCGGAGGAGAACAGCAGTGAGAACGCGAACACCACGTCCGGGGCCTGCGCGAGGATCTCCTCGACGCTGTAGGTGCTCGCGGTCTCGACGTCGGCGCCGCGCGGGACGAACGGGTAGTCGTAGAGCGTCGCGAGCAGGTTCCCGTTGACCGTGTCGGTGGTGTCGACGCCGATCGTGTCGGCGCTGCCGTACATCAGCAGGACCTTCCGGCCGGCCTTGCCGGTGGCGCGCGCCTGCTCGACGCCGTCGGCCAGCGTCGTGCGGAAGCGCAGTTCGCCCGCGGTGGCCTCGGCGGTGCGTCCGGTGAGCGACCCCAGGTCCCGCAGGTAGCCGACCGACTCCTCCCAGGTCGTCGGCTGCACCAGCCACAGCGGGGCGAAGCGCTCGATCGCCGCACGCAGCGGCTCGTGCACTCCGCCGAGCCCGATCACCAGGTCGGGACGCAGCGCGGCGATGGACTCGACGTCCTCGCTACCGAAGCTGCCGGCGACGGTCGGGACCTGCGCGGCGCGGTCGCCGAGCAGGACGGGGTTCTTCAGCAGGGCCGGGGTGGAGGTGCCGGCCGGGGTGAGCCCCAGCTCGACGACCATGTCGTCGCACAGGCCGGTCAGGCAGACGATGCGCGTCGGCGGGGCCGGCACGGTGACGGTGGCGCCGCGCGGGTCGGTGACCGTGAGTGCCGGCTCCAGCGGTGCGACGTCCCGGCTGACGGCGGGCCGCTCGGCGGCCGCCTCCGGCGCGGGCGCGGCCGACCCACCGCACCCGGCGAGAAGCAGGGCGACCACCGCGACCGGCAGCAGGGCGGCGATCCGGGAGGCACGGGACCGGGCGGCA
>NZ_JAMXSG010000392.1:0-4023 GCF_024124365.1 Pseudonocardia sp. McavD-2-B | reverse complement strand
CCGGGCCGGGCACCGCCGCCGGGCCGGGCACCGCGGCCGGACCGGGCACGACCACCGCCCGGCCCACCGAGGACCGGCGTGAGCCCATCCGCGGCGTCCGCAAGGCCACCGCCGCGGCGATGGTCGCGAGCGCGTTCACCGCGCCGCACGTCACCGAGTTCCTCGACGTCGACGTCACCGAGATGATGGCCCTGCGCGACCGGCTGCGGGCCTCGCGCGAGTTCGCCGGGGTCAAGCTGACCCCGCTGGCGTTCGTCGCGAAGGCCGCCTGCCTCGCCGCCGCGCGGACCCCGGCGGCCAACGCCGGCTGGGACGAGCGCGCCGGCGAGATCGTCTACTACGCCCGCGTCCAGCTCGGCATCGCCGCCGCAACGCCGCGTGGGCTCGTCGTCCCCAAGATCCGCGACGCGGACACACTCACCCTGCGCGGCATGGCCGACGCGCTCACGACGCTCACCGACACCGCCCGGGCGGGCCGGACCGCCCCGGCCGACCTGGTCGGGGGCACGTTCACGATCACCAACGTCGGCGTGCTCGGCGTCGACACCGGGACGCCGATCATCAACCCCGGCGAGGCCGCGATCCTCGCGGTGGGGTCGATCAAGCCCGCCCCCTGGGTCGTCGACGGCGAGCTGGCCGTGCGCACCGTGTGCCGGCTGGCGCTGTCGTTCGACCACCGCCTCGTCGACGGGGCCGAGGGCTCGCGATTCCTCGCCGACGTCGGCGCGCTGCTGCACGACCCCGGGGTCGCCTTCACCTGGTGACCTGGGGAGATCATCCGAGGGCCCGGGGGATCGATCCGGGGAATTCGGGCGATCCGGGAGCAGAACGGCATGCCCGTGCGTTGTACGGGCATGCCGTTCGTGCTGCTCTACGTCGTGCTCGAGATCGTCGCGCTCGCCGGGCTGATCGCGTGGATCGGACTGGGCTGGACCCTGCTGGTCCTGCTCGCCGGGTCCGTGGTCGGACTCCTGCTCGCCCGCCGGGAGGGCGTCCGCGCCGCCCGCGCGCTCGCCACCGCCGTGCAGCGCGGGAAGCTGGCGCACGAGGAGGCGACCGACGGGCTGCTCGTCGCCGCCGGTGGCATCCTCATCTTCCTGCCGGGCCTGATCACCGATGTGCTCGGTCTCGCCCTGGTGTTCCCCCCGACGCGGGCCCTGGTCCGGCGTCGCATGGTGAACGCCGCCGAGCGGGCCGCACCGAGCCTGCGCACCGCACGGATCCGCTACGGCGCCACCGTGGTCGAGGGGGAGACCGTGACCGAGCCGCGCTCGGCGACCGCGTACCCGCGCATCACCGGACCTGCCGCGGGCACCGGCCCGGTCGTCGACGGCGAGGTCGTGGACGGCCCCGGCCGCACCTGACCCGTCACCGGGCCTCGCGATACGTGGCCGCCCGGCGCACCCCGCACGCGGTCTCCGCACCCCGTGCGGAGGCTGCGACGGCGGCACCAGGGATGCGACGGCCGGGCGCGGCAGATCCAGGACCGGGTGGTGGACGGCGGGAGCGTTCGGGGGTCGCCCCCGCCGTCCTTCTCACCAGCCGGGGCGCGCTCCTGCGAGCAGGCTGCGCAGGCTCTCCAGCCGTCGGCGACGCAGCGTGATCGGCTTCATCCGCAGCGTCGAGTGATGCATCCGGTCGGCGCGGTGCCGTCCGCGGTGTCGGCCCACAGCGCTCTCCTCCCGGGCGTAGTCACGTGCGACGGGGTGGTGCACGCCTCAGAGTGTTGCTGGTCAACCGCGGTCGCGGAAGGTCACCGGGCGCGGGCCACCGGATCGTGACGACAGCGCCGGCGTTCCTCGGCCCCGCTCGCACGGTGCGTTCGCGGCGGACCGCACGGGCGATGCCGGAACCGGCCCGGACGGGCATCGCGACCACGCTGGGTGACCGACGTCGTCGCTGGGCCGCCCGGGTGGCGGGGCCGCGACACGCCGTCGTCGTCTACGGAATTCCGAAGAGCGGCGGATACCGTCCTCGCATGGACCCGGTGCGCAACCCGTTCGCCCCCGGCGCCGGGCAGCGCCCGCCGGAGCTGGCCGGCCGGGACCGCGAGGTGGACGCCTTCGAGATCGTCCTGGAGCGGGTCGCCCGCGGTCGCCCGGAGCGGAGCCTGGTGCTCACCGGGCTGCGCGGCGTCGGCAAGACGGTGCTGCTCGGCGAGCTGCGCTCGATGGCGATGCACGCCGGCTGGGGCGCCGGGAAGATCGAGGCCCGCCCGGACGCCGACCTGCGCCGTCCGCTGTCCGCGGCGCTGCACCGCGCGATCCGCGACCTCGCCGTCCGGCACCGGGCCCCCGAGCGCATCGACGAGGTGCTGGGCGTGCTCAAGGCGTTCGCGCTGCGGTCGTCGCCGGAGGGCACGAAGCTGCGGGAGCGCTGGCAGCCCGGCATCGACGTCCCGGTGAAGAACGGGCGCGCGGACTCCGGGGACATCGAGATCGACCTCGTCGAGCTGTTCACCGAGGTCGCGGAGCTGGCCCAGGACGTCGGCTCCGGCATCGCGCTGCTGATCGACGAGATGCAGGACCTGCGGCCCGAGGACGTCTCCGCACTCTGCGCCGCCTGCCACGAGCTGTCCCAGGCCCGGGTGCCGCTCGTCGTCGTCGGGGCGGGGCTGCCGCACCTGCCCGCCGTGCTGTCGGCGTCGAAGTCCTACTCGGAGCGGTTGTTCAAGTACTCACGGATCGACCGGCTGGACCGCAAGGACGCCGACTTCGCGCTGATCGCCCCGGCCGAGCGCGAGGAGGCGACCTTCGACCAGGAGGCCCTCGACGACCTCTACGTCCGCTCGGGCGGTTACCCCTACTTCGTGCAGGCCTACGGCAAGGCCGCGTGGGACGCCGCACCGACCAGCCCGATCGGCGTGAAGGACGTCGAGATGGCCGCCCCCGAGGCCGAGGCCGAGCTCGCGGTCGGCTTCTTCGGCTCGCGCTTCGAGCGGGCGACGCCGGCGGAGCGCGAGTACCTGCGGGCGATGGCCGAGCTGACCGACGGGGAGGACCACCCCGTCGAGACGTCGCTGGTGGCCAAGCACCTGGACCGGCGCGCGTCGTCGCTGTCCCCGGCGCGCGACAGCCTGCTCAAGAAGGGCCTGGTGTTCTCCGCCCAGCGCGGCCAGATCGCCTTCACCGTGCCGCACTTCGGGCGGTACCTGCTCGCCAACACCTGAGCCCCGCTGCTCCGGACGAGTGAAAACTGTTTGCGGTGTAACAGGTCCTCGGGTCGGCGCGAAACCCCTGCTGAGCCCCGCGGCGCCACCCGACCCCCGACTCGGTAGCGCCGCGGGGCGTTCCACGTTCGGGGCATGCTCTCGCTTGCGCCGGGCGCCGCCGGGGGCGTCAGGGGTCACCCGTAGCATCGGCCCGGTGGCCGAGCCCAAACTCGAGATCCAGATGCTCCATGACCGGGTCATGATCAAGAGGGTCGAGGGTTCCGGCGAGCGACGGAGCTCGGCCGGAATCGTGATCCCGGCAACCGCACAGGTCGCCAAGCGTCTGGTCTGGGGAGAGGTGGTCGGGGTGGGACAGCACGTGCGCACGGTGAAGGCCGGCGACCGCGTCCTGCTCGCCCCGGAGGACCAGTACGAGGTCGAGATCGCCGGCGTCGGGCACCTGGTCATGCGTGAGCGGGACCTGCACGCGGTGGCCTCCGAGGCCACCCAGCACGGGACCGGTCTCTACCTCTGACCCCCCGGGTCGCGCCGGTCCGCACGGACCCGCGGCCCACCCGGTTCGACAGCGGTGTCGACACAGTCGACGACGCCGGTCGCGATGACAGAGTCGATGGCAGTGCGGAAAGGAAGTCCCACGTCATGCCCGAGCGCCCTCCCTCGTCCGACGACGCGGACGAGCAGCCGGTGACGTCCGCGCCGGAGCCGGGAGACCCGCAGAACGGCGACGCCGCCGGTGCCGGTCGCCCCGTGATGCCCGCCCGCCGTCCCTCGCCCGGCCCCGCCGCCGCCCCCGCCGCGCCGCAGGGAACTCCCGCGCCGCAGGGCGCCACCGAGGTCTCCGCCGCCGAGTC
>NZ_JAMXSG010000391.1:0-4024 GCF_024124365.1 Pseudonocardia sp. McavD-2-B | reverse complement strand
GGTGCGTCGGCGGCGGGCGGGGCGGGCGGCGCCGCGGCGACGGCGGCACTCGGCTCCCCGACGACGTCGACGCGTCCGTCCGGTGCGACCACCAGGCGTGCCGGGTCGGTCACCCGGACCATGCCCTGAGCCGCGGCGCGGTCGGCGAGTGAGCCGGGGCTCTGCAGCACCGTGACCTCCTTGCGGAGCGCCTCGGACTGCTCGGTGAGCGACGCGGTCCGCTCCCGTGCCGCCTGCAGCGAGTAGGAGTCGGCCGCCGCGGCGGTCGACAGCCACAGCGTCGCGATCAGGCCCGAGACCAGCAGGACCATCACGACCAGCACGAACTTCGCGCGGCCGGTGTTCTCCCTGGCCGCGCTACGGCGGCGCTGGTCGGCCACCCGTCGGGCGTCGCCGGGGCCGCGCTGGGCCGGGATCCGCGGAGGTGCCGCGGTACGACGGCTCTGGCGGGTGTCGGGCCGCTGCCGGCCACCGCCCGGGGTGCCCGGGCGCTCGATGACGGGTGTGCTCATCGGGGGTTCCTGCCTCTCCGCCGTGCCGGTGCTGCCTGCGTGCTCGGATCCGTGCCACGGGTGCTCACGGCCCGTCCTCCACGCGTTCCGCCGCGCGCAGCCGTACCGGGGCGGCCCGCGGGTTGCGGGCGATCTCGGAGTCGGACGCCTGCTCGGAGCCCCGGCTGAGCAGCCGGAACTCCGGTCCGTGTCCGGGAAGCTCCACCGGCAGGTCCACCGGGGTCCGCGAGCGGACGCGCTCGGCGAGCACGCGCTTGGTGATCCGGTCCTCCAGCGAGTGGTAGGACAGGACGACGATCCGCCCACCCGGGGCGAGCGCGTCCAGTGCCGCGGGCAGCGCGTCGCGCAGGACCTCGAGCTCGCGGTTCACCTCGATGCGCAGTGCCTGGAAGGTCCGCTTCGCCGGGTGCCCGCCGGTGCGCCGGGACGCGGCCGGGACCACGCCGTAGAGCAGCTCGACGAGCTCGGTGCTGCGGGTGAACGGGCGCTTCTCCCGGGTCCGGACGATCGCGTTGGCGATCGGCCCGGCGAACCGCTCCTCGCCGTACTCCCGCAGGATCCGGCGCAGCTCGCCGGCGGTGTAGGAGTTCAGGACGTCGGCGGCGGTCGGCCCGGTGGTCGGGTCCATCCGCATGTCGAGGTCGGCGTCGCGGGAGTAGGAGAAGCCGCGGGCGTCCTCGTCGAGCTGGAGCGAGGAGACGCCCAGGTCGAACAGGATGCCGTCGGCGGCGGGCACGCCCGCCTGCTCCAGCGCGCCGGCGACGTCGTCGTAGACGGTGTGCACCCGGTGCAGCCGGTCGGCGTAGGCGGTCAGCCTGCGGCCCGCGAGCTCGAGGGCCTGCGGGTCGCGGTCCATGCCGACGACGGTCAGCCGGGGGTGCGCGGCCAGCAGCGCCGCCGCGTGGCCACCCATGCCGAGAGTGGCGTCCACGTAGACGGCGTCGCGGTCGCGCAGCGCGGGGTCGAGCAGCTCGGAGACGCGGTCCAGCAGGACCGGGGTGTGCCGGTCACCGGGCGCGCGCTCGTCGCGCGGGGTGGCGCCGTCGCCGGAAGTACCGTCCACGTCCCACCCCCCGGTGCGCCGTCCGTCCCCGTGTGGTGCGTGCGTGTCGTGCGGGCCGCCGGTGCGGCGGCCGTACCCGGTCCCGGCCACGGGGGCCGGGACCGGGAGGGTCGATGTCCGTGGGTGTGGCGTGCCGGCTCCCACAACCGGTCCGCTCCACGCCCGAAGACGCGCGGGCGCCACCGCGCCACCCGAACTCCCCAGTCGGGGTGGGCGCCGGCGCCGTCCCCACCCGGGGGCCGTGCCGAGACGGACCTGGCACCGGGGAAGGTGTGCCAGGGCCGACTCGATCACGGCACCCGGGTCGGGGCGGCGACGGTGGTGTCGTCCGCTGTCGGTCGTGCTGTCCTGCTCAGGTACTGCCGCCGTCCGTCGTCCCGCCCGCCAGCGGAACTCAGAACAGCCCGGGCAGAACCTCCTCCTGGGCCTTGGCGAACTCGTCCTCGTGCCGCTCCTGGTACTCCTGCCAGGCCTGCGCGTCCCAGATCTCGGCGCGCGTGAACGCGCCGATCACCACGCAGTCCTTGGACAGTCCGGCGTACCGGCGCAGCTCGGACTGGATCGCGATCCGGCCCTGGCCGTCGGGGTTCTGCTCGTCGGTGCCCGAGAAGAGGTTCCGCTGGAACACCCGCGCCGACTCGTTCGTCAGCGGGGCCGCGGCGATCTTGCGCGCCATCTCGGTGAAGGCGTCACGGGTGAACACGTAGAGGCAGTGGTCCTGCCCTTTCGTGATCATGCAGCCGCCTCGCAACTCGTCGCGGAATTTTGCGGGCAGCGTGAGCCGCCCCTTGTCGTCCAGCTTCGGGGTGTAGGTGCCGAGGAACACCGACCCCACCTCCACCTGGGACCCCTGTTCGTCCCAGCGATCACCACACTACCCCACACTCACCCACCGTCAACCCGAGACGGGCGGATCTCCGACCACCGGTCCGATGTTTTCGCAGGTCAGAGGTGGTGGGGGGCAGTGGGGGCGCGCGACGCGCCACCCGGTCGCGCGACGCCCGGAGGCCGTTTCCGGCCGCACCTGCGCCCCACCGCTCCCCCGCCGGCGTCGTCCCTGGTCAGAGACGTTTCCCGGGCCGATCGGGTCATCCGGTGCGGGAACGGGTGGGGAGACGGTGGGGGACCGTGGTGAGCCCGGGTGGGGGGCGGTGGGGGATCGGCGGCCGCGCGGCGGAGCGGCGTGGGGAACCACCGTGGGGCGCCGTGGGAGGACCTCGTGGGGACCTTCCGCCCGGGGCCGCCGGCGAGACCCGGAGCGCGTCGCGTTCGGCCGTACGGGGCAGCGGGTCGAGGCCGGGTGGCGGCGCCCGGTCCCGATCGGGGGACGTTTGACAGACTGGGGTCACCCGAGCCGTCTCCTGAGGAGGCCCGTTGTCGTCGAGCGCGCCGTCCGCGCCCTCCGTGCCACCCGTCCCGTCGCCGTCCGGTGGTCCCCTCCGCCGGGCCGAGGCCGGCGGTGCGCACCCCGGTTACGCGCCCGAGCCGATGGACGCCGCCGCCGTCGCCGACGCGGCGGGCCGGATCGCCGCCGCGATGGCCCGGATCATCGTCGGCAAGCCCGACACCATCCGGCTGGCCCTGGTCGCGATGCTCGCCGAGGGGCACCTGCTCGTCGAGGACGTGCCGGGCGTCGGCAAGACCACGCTGGCCAAGGCACTCGCCCGGGCCGTCGACGGGGCGGTGAGCCGGGTGCAGTTCACCCCGGACCTGCTGCCCGGCGACATCACCGGCTCGTCGGTCTACAACCGGCAGACCTCGGAGTTCGAGTTCCGGCCCGGCCCGGTGTTCGCCAACGTCGTGATCGCCGACGAGATCAACCGGGCCTCACCCAAGACCCAGTCGGCGCTGCTGGAGTGCATGGCCGAGCACCAGGTCACCGTCGACGGCGGCACCTACCCGCTGGGTGACCCGTTCATGGTCGTCGCCACCCAGAACCCGGTGGAGATGGACGGCACCTACCCGCTCCCCGAGGCCCAGCAGGACCGGTTCACGGTCCGCGTCTCGGTCGGCTACCCGGACCCGGCGGCCGAGCTGGCGATGCTCGAGGAGCACGGCTCGACCGACCCGCTGGAGCGGCTGCGGCCGGTGACCGACCTGCGCACGCTGCGGTCGATGATCGCCGGGGTCCGCGGCCTGCACACCGCGGCGGAGGTGCGCCGCTACTGCGTCGAGGTCGTCGGGGCGACGCGGCGGCTGCCCGAGGTCCGCCTCGGTGCGTCGCCGCGCGCGACCCTGCACCTGCTGCGGGCCGCCCGCGCCTGGGCGGCGACCGCCGGGCGCGGCTACGTCGTGCCCGACGACGTCCAGGCCGTCGCCGTCCCCGTCCTCGCGCACCGGCTGGTGCTGGGCCCCGAGGGGGTCGCGGCCCGCCGGACACCGGCGGACCTGGTGCGGGCCGCCGTCGCGCGGGTCGCGGTGCCGTCCCCGCCGCGGAGCTGAGGTGGCG
>NZ_JAMXSG010000390.1:0-4042 GCF_024124365.1 Pseudonocardia sp. McavD-2-B | reverse complement strand
CCGGGGCGCCCCGTCGTCGCGACGACGGCGAGGGCGACCAGCAGGGCCGCCGCCGCGCAGGGCGGGGCCCACGCCGCGCCGGCGAGTGCCGGGCCGGCGAGCGGCAGCAGCAGGGCGAACAGGGCCGCCACCGGCGGGGCGACGGCCCGCAGGACCGGACGCAACCGCCGTCAGCTCCCCGGGGCGGTCGGGAGCGTGAACTCGCACGACCGCAGCACACCGCCGGAGCGGTAGTCGAGGAACAGCCGGTAGCTGCCCGGGGCGGGGAGCGACACCGCGAACGCCACCCCGGGGCCGGACCGGTCGGTCGGGGCCGCGCCGGTGATCTCGGGACGGACCGGGAACCGGGCCAGGTCGCCCTGGCGGACCGCGGTCATCCGGCCGAACGCGCCGCCGTCGACGGGCTCGAGGTCGGTGACCGGGGTGCCGTCGCGCCCGACCGTCGCGAACAGCCGGGAATCCCCGCCGGGGACCAGGGCGCCGTCGAGACGGACCTGCTGGTCACTGCCCCCGCAGAGCCCCGCCCGGTTCTCGGCCGGGAAGGTGAAGGCACCGTAGGTGCCGGGGACGTGCAGGTCGGTCCCGAGGTCCAGGTGCGGGCCGCCGGTCGGGGTGAACCCGGCGTACAGCCGCCACACGCCCTGGCCGGGGAACCGGACCGGTGCCCGCCACACGCCGTCGGGGCCCTGGGTGGCGCGCAGCCGCATGTAGCCGGCGACGTCGCGTCGCAGCACGGCGACGTCCATGACCCCGGAGCCGTCGGCGGGGGCGTCGAACCGGGTCACCGGGGCGCCGTCGGAACCGGTCACGGTGAACGCGACCTCGGTGGGCTCGCGCCAGGGGTGGACGGTCCCGACCGGGGTCAGGGTGTAGCCGGCCGCGGTGGTGAGCACGCCGCCCGCGCCGGTCGTCGCGTCGCCGGTGGCCAGGCCGGCCGCGAGGACGCCGTCGTCGCCGCGCTCGTCGCCGGGGTCGCCGCCGGCCCGCGCGTCGGCGGCCGGGGTCGCCGAGAGGGTGCCCACCGCACCGCCCGCCGTCCAGGCCGCGGTGAACACCAGCACCGACGCGGCGCCGAAACCGGCAAGCCGGGCCGCGGCCGATCCCGCGATCCGCCCCATGCCCACCTCCTCCGTCGCGTCGTCCACGGGGTACAACGTCCGGGGCGCGATCTCGTTGCGCTCCGTGGAGTGCCGGATGCGGACGGTGATCACAGCGAGACGGGGATCACCCGGCGCGGCGGGTGACGCGCACGACACGTCATGCTGGTCGGATGGTCGCCGCCCCGTCGATGTCCGTTCACCCGCCCGTCACCGTGCCCGCCCCGGTGACGGCGCCGGGTGCCGCGACGTCCCCGGGCACCGCGGGACCGGCGGACGCGGAACGGGCCGCGGCGGAGCGCCCGCCGTGGCCGGGCCGCGCGGTCACCTCCGGCGGGGTCACCCTGCACGTGCGCGAGACCCCCGGCTCCGGCGACGCCGACGCCGTCTACGTCCACGGGCTCGCCGGGTCGGCCACGAACTGGACCGACCTCGCCGGGCTCCTCGCCCCACGGGCGGCCGGCCTGTCCGTCGACCTGCCCGGGTTCGGGCTGTCCGAGCCGACCGCCGTCGCCGACTTCGGCCCGGACGGCATGGCGGACGCGCTGCTGTGCTGGCTGGCCGGGCGCGACCGCCCGGTGCACCTGGTCGGCAACTCCCTCGGCGGCGTGATCGCGACGACGGTGGCGGCCCGCCGTCCCGAGCTCGTCCGCAGCCTCACCCTGGTCTCGCCCGCGGTGCCGGACCGGCGCCCCGACCCGCGACGTCTGTCGGACCCGCGGATGGCGCTGGCCATGGTGCCGCTGCTCGGGCGCGGCGCGCGGCGGGCGCTGGCCGAGGAGCCGCTGCGGACCCGCGCCGAGCGGATCGTGAAGGTCTGCTTCGCCGACCCGCAGCGCGGCTCCGCCCGCCGGCTCGAGGAGCTGATCTCCGAGCACGAGCACCGCGCGACGCTGCCCTGGGCCGGCGCGGCCACCGACGGCGCCACCCGCGGTCTGCTCGGGCTGTGGGCCGGGCGCGAGATCTGGCGCCGGATGGCCCGGGTGCGGGTGCCGTCGCTGGTGGTGTGGGGCGAGCAGGACCGAATCGTGTCCCCGCGGCTGGCCGCGCGGACCGCGGCCACACTGCCCGGGGCGCGGCTGCTGGTGCTGCCCCGGGCCGGGCACGTCGCGCAGATCGAGCGGCCCGCGGCGGTGGCCGACGCCGTCGCCGCGCTGTGGGACACGGTGCCGGTCGGAGCGGGTGCGGGAAGATGACGCGCACGTGGCGCGTTGAGACGCCCTGAGACCCGCACGCAACCCGCGAGGAGTGGACGAGATGGCGCTACCGCCACTGGTGGAGCCGGCAGCCGAGCTCACCAAGGACGAGGTGGAGCGGTACAGCCGCCACCTCATCATCCCCGACGTCGGGATGGACGGGCAGAAGCGCCTGAAGAACGCGAAGGTGCTGGTCGTCGGCGCGGGCGGCCTCGGCTCGCCCGCCCTGCTGTACCTGGCCGCCGCGGGCGTCGGCACCCTGGGCATCGTCGAGTTCGACGTCGTCGACGAGTCGAACCTGCAGCGTCAGGTCATCCACGGGCAGTCCGACGTGGGCCGCCCGAAGGCCGAGTCGGCCCGCGACTCGATCCGCGAGGTCAACCCCTTCGTCGACGTCCGCCTGCACAACGAGCGCCTCACCAGCGACAACGTGCTGGACGTCTTCCGGGACTACGACCTGATCCTGGACGGCACCGACAACTTCGCCACCCGCTACCTGGTGAACGACGCCGCGGTGCTGCTCGGCAAGCCCTACGTCTGGGGCTCGATCTTCCGGTTCGAGGGCCAGGCGTCGGTCTTCTGGGAGGACGCCCCGAACGGGCAGGGCCTCAACTACCGCGACCTCTACCCCGAGCCGCCGCCGCCCGGGATGGTCCCGTCCTGCGCCGAGGGCGGCGTGCTGGGCGTGCTCTGCGCGTCGATCGGCTCGATCATGGTCAACGAGGCGATCAAGCTGCTCACCGGGATCGGTGAACCGCTGCTCGGCCGCCTGGTGATCTACGACGCGCTGGAGACCACCTGGCGGCAGGTGAAGATCCGCAAGGACCCGGAGACGCCGAAGATCACCGAGCTGATCGACTACGAGGCGTTCTGCGGCACCGTGACGCAGGAGGCACAGGACGCGGCCGCCGGCAGCACGATCACCGTCGGCGAGCTCAAGCAGATGATCGACGCGGGCAAGGACTTCCAGCTCATCGACGTCCGCGAGCCGCACGAGTACGAGATCGTGAAGATCCCGGGCTCGGTCCTGATCCCGAAGGACCGGATCCTGTCCGGTGCCGCGCTGTCGGAGATCGCCCAGGACAAGCCGGTCGTGCTGCACTGCAAGTCCGGCGGCCGGTCCGCCGAGGCCCTCGCCGCGCTGCACAAGGCCGGGTTCCGCGACGCCGTCCACGTCGGCGGCGGGGTGCTGTCCTGGGTCAAGCAGATCGACCCGTCGCAGCCCACCTACTGACCGGGGCCGACCCGCTCCGCCCTACACCGACGGCCGCCGTCACCGGTACACCCGGGACGGCGGCTGTCGCCGTTCCTGGTGTGGCACAGCGTGACCGCTCATCGATCGCACACGACCGTCCGAGTGAACATCGTCCGTTCAGCCCTGCATTTCGCCCGTTGGGCGAAACATGTCGACCGATCGCCGCGACATGGGGATGCACGCGATCACTAGGTCGGGAGGACGCTCGGTGGAGGACTCGCTGCGCACATGCGCCCTGCAGGGGTGCGACGCACCGTTGGAGCCCACGGGGGACGTGTCCGGCGACCGTCCACAGCGGCGCTACTGCTCCGCCGCCCACCGGCTGGCGGCCCGCCAGGTCCGCCGGGCCGCGGCACAGGCGGCGGGGGACCAGCGGCTCGCCGACACGCTGCCGTGGCTGCGTGAGCCCGAGGCCGTCGAGGCCGACGAGCGCGTGGAGCCCGCCCGGCGGGGGACGGCGACCCGCGGCCCCGTCGTGGCGCGGCCGGTCGCGT
>NZ_JAMXSG010000038.1:0-27535 GCF_024124365.1 Pseudonocardia sp. McavD-2-B | reverse complement strand
GGGCGGCACGTGGGCCACGACCTCGACCCCCGGCGGCACCACCGGCCGCCCCACCGCCACCGCCGAGACCCGGTCGCCGTCGTCGTGCACGTCCTCAGTTCTCCCCGCCCCGTTCGTCCGGACGGCCCAGCTTGCCATGTGCCGCAGCACAGTAGGCCGTCCGAACGGCGCGGAACCCGCCGGTTCGGCGCGAACGGGCCGGGCGGGCTCAGACCGCGACGACGGGGCGGCGCAGCCGCAGCAGCGCCTTGGCCGCGGCCGCCGCGGAGGCGACGAGCGCCGCGAGGACGAACCCGGCGAGCACCGACATCAGCGGGTCGCCGTGCGTGATCGGCCCGACCAGGACGCCGATGCCGGTCATCCAGGTGCTCCACACCAGGGCGCTCGCGACGGTCGCGGGCAGGAACGCGCGCAGCGGCAGCCGGACCCGGCCGGCCGCGGACACGCTCGCCAGCCGTCCGCCGGGCAGCAGCCGGGTCGCGACCAGCGCGGCGACCGGTCGGCGGTGCAGGTGGCGGCGGACCCAGGCGCCGGTCCCGTCACTGCGACGGGTGCCCCGGACGACCGAGTGGGAGCTGCGTCCGGCGCCGTAGAGCATCGCGTCGCCGAGCAGGGACCCGACCACCGCGGCACCGAACAGGGCCACGATCCGCCACCGGTCGCCGTCCGCCAGCGCGGCGGCCGTGGCGCTGAACAGCACCGGCTCGCTCGGCAGGAACGGGAACGGCCCGTCGCACATCACGGCGACGGCGAGCAGGGGCACCAGCCAGGGGCTCTGGAGGAGGTACCCGATCAGGGCGCTCGGGTCGGTCACGGGCTCTCCGGAGGTCGAGCGGCGGGGGCGGAGCCGAGTCTGCCCGGTCCCGTGACCTGTTCGTGATGGGGGTGGCCCCCGTTACGGGTTTACCTCCGCTCACCGCAGGGAACGCACCGCCCCGCCTGCTCAGTCCGCGAGGCCCTGCTCGATGGCGTACCGGACGAGCTGACTGCGGTTGTGCAGCTGCAGCTTGCGCAGGGTGTTCTGCACATGGCTCTCGACGGTCCGGTGCGAGACGACGAGCTTCGCCGCGATCTGCTTGGCCGTCATGCCCTTCGCGACCAGGCGCAGCACCTCGGTCTCGCGGTCGGTGAGTGCCGGGACGGCGGGCGCGCCGTCGGCGGGACGCGGGGCGTCGGCGAGCCGCCGGTACTCCCCCAGCACCAGCCCGGCCAGCCCCGGGGTGAACACGGCGACGCCGTCGGCGGTGCGCCGGATGGCCTCCAGCAGCTCGTCGACCCCGGCGGACTTCACCAGGTAGCCGAGCGCACCGGCCTTGACCGCCTCCAGGACGTCGGCGTGCTCACCGGAGGCCGACAGCACCAGTACGCGGCTGTCCGGGCTCTGCTGCCCGATCGCGGCGATCGCGTCCACGCCGGAGGTCACGCCCAGGTTGAGGTCCATGAGGATCACGTCCGGCCGCACGGCCGTCGCGATCCGGACGGCCGCGGGCGCGTCCGGGGCCGTCGCGACGACGTCGAGGCCGCGCTCGGCGAGGTCGCGGGCCACGCCCTCGCGCCAGATCGGGTGGTCGTCGACGACCATCACCCGGATGCTCATGTGTCCTCCCTGGGGACCCGGATGACCCATTCGGTCCCGATGTCCGGTCCGGTGTCCAGCGTCAGTGTCCCGCCGACGTCGCCGACGCGGCCACGGATGGAGCGGGACACCCCCATCCGGCCCTGCGCCTCGGCCTCGGCGAGGCGGCCCTCGGGGATGCCGGGGCCGTCGTCGCGGACGCTGACCTCGACCGCCCCGGGCAGCTCCTCGACCAGCACCCACGCGCGCGCGTCCGACCCGGCGTGCAGCGCCACGTTCGCGAGCGCGGCCCGCACCGCGCCCTCCACCTCGTCGACGACCGGCCGGCCCAGCTCGACCGGACGTCCGGGGGCCGAGACGGTGACCCGGTCCGAGGCGAGGATCCGCAGCGCGGCGGCGAGGTCGCGGCACCCGGACGCGTCGGTGGTCCCCGGCCCGGACAGCAGCGCACGCAGCGCGGTCTCCTGCTCTCCGGCGAGCACGCCGAGCTCGGTCGCCCCGCCGCCCAGCTCGGCGCCGCGGCGCTGGACGTGCGCCAGCACCTGCAGGACTCCGTCGTGCACGGCCCGGGTGAGCCGCTCGCGTTCGGCGGTGGCGGCCTGTTCGGCGACGAGGCGGCGCAGCCGGGCGGCGGTGCGGTCGAGCACGTGCGCGGCGAACCCGACGGTCAGCCCGGCCAGTCCGAGCAGCTGCATGTCGCCCAGCTCCAGCACCCCGAACCGCTGCTTGGACAGCACCAGCGCCACCGAGATCACGGCGGCGGCGAGCACCCCGCCGGTGATCCGGAACGCGACCGCGCAGGCCAGCACCCCGCCGGAGGTCCAGATCGACCCCATGCCGGGGCCGCCCTCGTCGAGGTGGGCGACCCGGACGACCAGCGGCGTGGTCGCCATGATCGCGACGCAGACGCCGAGGTCGGCCAGGGCGAGCAGGCCGCGGCGGTCCGGTGCGCCGGGCAGCCCGCCGAGGTAGCCCCAGGACGTCACGGCCGTCCACACCGCCATCACGACGAGCACGCCGACCGCGGCCGGCGGACGTTCGTAGCCGGTGGGCAGGTGGTAGAGCGTCACGCCGACGACCGTCAGCAGCGTGAGCAGGCGGTAGGCGATGACGCCGCGCCAGAACGGCTCCAGCGGGTGCTCCACGTCGTCCATGCTGACCGACAGCGCGCCGCGCCGGGGCCGACCGCTCATCTCGGCTTGGTACCGGTGATCAGGGCGTTGTAGAACCAGCTGCGCGGCACGACCCGGTTCAGGACGTGCTCGTCGAGCCAGGACAGCCGCTGCCAGCCGTGGTAGGCGAACATCGCCCAGTTCCAGCCGAGCTTTCCGGGCGGGACGGCCGCCTCGAAGGTCCGCACCGGCCAGCCCAGCATGGCGGCGGCGAACTCCTCGGTGGAGGCCCGCACTCCCTCTGCCCCGGCCCGGGTCGCGGTGCGCTCCAGGTCGGCCGGGTCGAAGGTGTGGATGTCGACGACCGACTCCAGCGCGGCGGCCCGGGAGGACTCGTCGAGCTCGTGCTGCGGGCGCCGCCAGCCCCGCAGGGCCGGGAGCTTCGTCAGGGTGGTCGTGGCCTTCCAGGTCCACTGGCCGAGCGTGCGGGCGTAGGCGTCGCCGACGGTGGTGGGCTCGCCCGCGAACACGAACCGCCCGCCCGGCTCCAGCACCCGCAGGACCTCACGGAACGCGGCCTCGACGTCGGGGATGTGGTGCAGCACCGCGTGCCCGACGACGAGGTCGAAGCTGTCGTCGGGGAACGGGATGTGCTCACCGTCGACGACGGCACCCTCCACCTCCAGCCCGAGGTGCTCGGCGTTGCGGGTGGCGGCGTCGACCATCCCCGGCGACAGGTCGGTGACGACGCCGCGCTCGGCGACACCGGCCTGCATCAGGTTCAGCAGGAAGAACCCGGTGCCGCTGCCCAGTTCCAGGGCGCGCAGGTAGGGGCGGCCGTCCCACGGGGCCGCGGCGCGGAAGCGGCCCGCGGCGTAGTCGATGCAGCGCTCGTCGTAGCTGATCGACCACTTCTCGTCGTAGGTGCCCGCCTCCCAGTCGTGGTAGAGCACGTTGGCGAGCTTCGGGTCGTGCCAGGCCGCCTCGACCTGCTCGGCGGTGGCGTGCGGGGTGGGCGCCGGGTCCGAACTCATGAGTAGGAGTTTCGCAGAGCACGGCCGCCGACCTGCTCCCCGCCCGGGCGCGTCGCGCGGCCGGGCGGGGGCGGGACGGCTCAGCGGCCGGTGAAGGTGGCCTTGCCGGGGCCGTTCTCGACGAAGCTGGCCATGCCGGCCTTCGCGTCGTCGGTGGCGAACACGCCCGCGAACAGCTCGGACTCGATGTCCAGGCCGGTACGCAGGTCGGTGTCGAGGCCGTTGTCGATCGCCTTCTTGGCGGCGGCGTAGGCCAGGGCGGGGCCCGCGGTGAACTGCTGCGCCCAGGCGACGGCGCGGGTGTAGACCTCGTCGGCCGGGACGACCTCGTCGACCAGCCCGATCGCCAGCGCCTCGTCGGCCTTCACCATGCGGCCGGTGTAGATCAGGTCCTTGGTGCGCGACGGCCCGATCAGCCGCGCGGCGCGCTGGGTGCCGCCGCCACCCGGGAAGATGCCGAGCAGGATCTCGGGGAAGCCGAGCTTGACGTTGTCCCCCGCGATGCGCCGGTCGGCCCCGAGCACGACCTCCAGGCCGCCGCCGAGGGCGTACCCGGTCACCGCGGCGACGGTCGGCTTGGGGATCGTCGAGACGGCCCCCAGCCCGGCGGACAGCCGCCGCGCCTGCGGCGCCATGTCCGAGTAGGACATCGACGCCATCTCCTTGACGTCCGCACCCGCGGCGAAGGTCTTCTCCCCGCCGTACACGACGACCGCGCGCACGTCGGCGCGGGTGGCGGCCTCGTCGGCCACCTCCAGCAGCTCACCCTGGATCTGGCGGTTCAGGGCGTTCATCGGCGGGCGGTCGATCCGGATCGTCCCGACGCCCTCGTCCACGGACAGGCTCACGAATTCGGTCACGTCTGCGGACCCTAGTCGCCTCCGGCGCCCTGGAGCGCGCAGTGATCCGACCCGGCCGCCTCGGCCCGCGTGGCGTCCCGTCCCGGTTCGCGGCGACCCGCGCGACGGTCGCCCCACGCGGGTGCGGGCACCGGCGCCCGGCGGCGGATCAGTCGCGTCGGTGGGCGGTGAACCGTCCGTTGCCGCGGCGCTCGACGGTCAGCGGCAGCCCGAACGTCTCCGACAGCGGCTCGGAGGTCATGACCTCGTCCAGGAGCCCCGCGGCGACCACACGCCCTTCACGCAGCAGCAGCCCGTGGCTGTAGTTCGGCGGGATCTCCTCGACGTGGTGGGTGACCAGCACCGACGCCGGGGCGTACGGGTCGTCGGCGAGGTCGGCGAGCCGGGTGACGAGGTCCTCGCGGCCGCCGAGGTCCAGCCCGGCGGCGGGCTCGTCGAGCAGCAGCAGTTCCGGGTCGGTCATCAGCGCGCGGGCGATCAGGGTCCGCTTGCGCTCGCCCTCGGAGAGCGTGCCGTACGCGCGCCCGGCGAACCCCGCCATGCCGAGCTGGCCCAGCAGCTGCTCGGCGCGGCCGGTGTCGTCGCGCTCGTACTCCTCGCGCCAGCGCCCGAGGACCGCGTAGCCCGCGGAGACGACGACGTCGGAGACGATCTCGTCGCCCGGGATCCGGACGCCCAGATTCGCCGAGGTGAGACCGATCCGGGTGCGGAGCTCGAAGACGTTGACCCGGCCCATGCGCTCACCGAGCACATGGACGGTGCCGGCGGTCGGGTGCAGCTCCGCACCGGCGAGCCGGAGCAGGGTCGTCTTGCCGGCGCCGTTCGGGCCGAGGACGACCCAGCGCTCGTCGAGTTCCACCCGCCAGTCGACGGCATCGAGCAGGATGGTGTCGCCGCGGCGGACGGTGGCGTCGTCCATCCCGACGACCACGTCCTCGTCGTCGATCGGGGTGGAAACGGGTGTGACACCGGGCGCGGACGGGGTTCGGGGCGAAGTCACCCCCCTATCCTGGCCGATCGTGCCTGTCTTCCCCCTCGGTGCCCACCCCGACGACCACGGGACCCGCTTCGCGGTCGCCACCACCAGCGCCGAGACCGTCGA
Organism: Pseudonocardia sp. McavD-2-B; assembly: GCF_024124365.1. Taxonomy (NCBI): domain Bacteria; kingdom Bacillati; phylum Actinomycetota; class Actinomycetes; order Pseudonocardiales; family Pseudonocardiaceae; genus Pseudonocardia; species Pseudonocardia sp. McavD-2-B. The sequence continues at coordinate 21,851 of NZ_JAMXSG010000038.1, read as the reverse complement.
GGTGTGCCTGATCGACGGCGCCGCCGACGGTGAGGGCGGTGGTCTCACCGAGCGGCGCGTCGAGCTGCGTGAACACACCTTCGGCGTGTGGCACGGCCACGTGCCCGGGGTGCGGCCCGGTCAGCGCTACGGCTACCGGGTGCACGGCGAGTACCGGCCGTTCCACGGGCTGCGCGCGAACCCGCACAAGATCCTCGTCGACCCCTACGCCGCGCGGATCACCGGCACCGTCACCGACGTCGTCGCCGCCCGCGGGTGGGACGGCGACCCGATGTCCGGGCGGCCCAGCACCGTCGACTCGCTCGGCTCGGTGCCGCTGTCGGTCGTCACCGCCACCGACGCCGCGCCGCGCCCACCCCGCCCGGACGTGCCGTGGTCGGAGACGGTGATCTCGGAGATCCACGTGCGCGGCTGGACGAAGCTCCACCCCGAGGTGCCCGAGGCGCACCGTGGCACCTACCTCGGGCTGGCCCACCCGGCGGTGATCGCGCAGCTGCAGCGGACCGGGGTGACGGCCGTCGAGCTGCTCCCGGTGCAGGCCAACGCCCCCGAGCCACCGCTGCTGGAGCGGGGCGCGCCGAACTACTGGGGCTACGCCACGCTGGGCTTCCTCGCCCCGCACGCCGGCTACGCCTCGGACCCCGGCAACGAGGTCGCGGAGTTCCGCTACCTCGTCGACACCCTGCACGCGGCCGGGATCGAGGTCGTCCTCGACATCGTCCCCAACCACACCTGCGAGGGCGGGGTCGGCGGCACCACCCTGTCCTACCGCGGCCTCGACGCGCCGGCGTACTACTCGCTCGGCGGGTCCGGGCACGACGCCGACATCACCGGCACCGGCAACACCCTCGACGCCGGCTCCCCCACGGTGATCCGGTTGGTCTGCGACGCCATGCGGCACTGGGTGCACGCCTACGGCGTCGACGGGTTCCGGATCGACCTCGCCTCGGTGCTCGGTCGCCCGCGGTCGGGTCCGTTCTCCCCGGACTCCGCACTGCTCACCGCGATCGCCCAGGACCCGACCCTGTCGACGACCAAGTTGATCGCCGAGCCGTGGGACGCGACCGGCGAGGGCTACCGCGTCGGCGGGTTCGGCGTGGCGTGGTCGGAGTGGAACGGCCGTTACCGCGACGCGGTGCGCGACTTCTGGCGCGGCCACGGCGGCGTCGCCGAGCTGGCGTCGCGGCTGACCGGCAGCTCCGACATCTACCAGCACTCCGGGCGTCGCCCGTGGGCCTCGGTCAACTTCGTCACCGCCCACGACGGCTTCACCCTGCGCGACCTCGTGTCCTACGAGCACAAGCACAACGAGGGCAACGGCGAGAACAACCGCGACGGCACCGACGACAACCGCTCGCAGAACCACGGCGCCGAGGGCCCGACCGACGACGCCGGCATCCGCGCCGCCCGGCAGGCCACGGCCCGGGCGATGATGGCGACGCTGCTGCTGTCGATCGGCACCCCGATGATCACCGGTGGCGACGAGCGCTGGCGCACCCAGGGCGGCAACAACAACGCCTACTGCCGCGACGACGAGACCTCCTGGGTGGACTGGACCCGCACCGACGAGACCACGGCGATGGAGGCGTTCACCGCCAAGGTCGCTGCGCTGCGCCACGAGTCACCGGTGCTGCACCGCGACCAGTTCTACGTCGACGGCGAGGTCCTCTGGTGGGACCCGTCCGGGCGGCCGATGGAGCCCGGGGACTGGCACGACGGCGGCCGCCGCACCCTCGCGCTGCTGCTGGCCGATTACTGGCTGCTGGTCCTGCACGCCGGCGACGAGCCCGCCGACTGCGTGCTGCCCAGCGACCACGGATTCGACCCGGTCCTGGACTCGACCGCGCCCGACGGCACCCCCGCCGACACCACCCCGCTCGACGCCGGGGCGACGATCGTTCTACCGCCCCGCTCGGTACGCCTGCTGCGCAGCCGCTGACCGGACCCGGCCAGCCGGGTTCGGGGAGCTGGGTCCGACGGGCCGGGCGGCGTAGGCTCCGCGCATGCCGCGCTACGAGTTCCGCTGCCGCGAGTGCGCCACGACGTTCGAGGTCGAACGGCCGATGGCCGCGTCGTCGGACCCGGCGGACTGCCCGCACGGGCACGCGGACACCGTCAAGCTGCTCTCGACGATCGCGCTCGGCGGCCGGTCCGGTGCCGCACCCCGGCCCGCGATGACCCCGGCCGGTGGCGGCGGGGGCTGCTGCGGCGGCGGGTGCTGCGGCGGCTGACCCGTGCCGACGACGGGTCCCGCCCACTCGGACCACGGTCCGGCGGGCGGAGGTCCGGCGGGCGGTGGGAGGTCACGGGCGGCCCGGCGCGTCGTGCTCGTGCTCCCGGCCGTCCTGCTGGTCGGTGTCCTGGGCGCGGGCTGTGCGGGTTCCTCCCCGCTCGCCCCGACCCGCGGCGCGGAGACCGCGGCGGGCCCGAGCGCGTCCGCCGACGCCGCACCGTCGGACTCCGCGTCGACCGGCACCGGACCGCCGGTGACGATCGTGCTCGGCAGCCCGGACCGGCCGCAGGCCCGAGGTCTCGGGACCGCGCGGCCGCCGCTGGTCGGCCTCGGCAGGGCGAGCTCCACCGGCATCGTCGAGGACCTGACGTGGCAGAGCTGGGGCGGCCCGACCGCCACCGGCACCGGGACGGCCGCCTACGCCGCCCCCGGGCAGCCGCTCGCCGCCGCGACCCGGGAACGGGCGACCGTGGTCGCGGGCGACCCGGGCACCTGCGCCGGGCGCCCGGCCTACCGCACGCTGACCTGGTACTTCCCCCAGCACGGCGAGATCCCCGGTGCCCACACCCCGCTGCCCGTCTGCGGCGACTGACCGCCACACTGTTGCTAGGCCGAACGGGCGTATTCCGCTCGAACGTGTGACGTACGTCAACACTGCTCCGATACGCCGAGAGCATCTGTCCCCGTGGGACTGGAGTCCACGTGCCCCGAGCGCTCCCCCGCCTTCTCCGTGCCGCCACCGCCGTCGCCGCCGTGGCCACCACCGCCCTGCTCACGACGGCGGCGATCCCCGCCCCGCCGTCGCCGCCGGCCGAGGCGCTCACGGCGCCCGGGCCGGTGCAGGCCCTGCAGGTCTCACCCGTACCCGGCGGCGGCGCCCGCGGCCTCGGACTGCAGGTGTCCTGGTCCCCGCCCGTCCAGAACGAGGGCGCCCTGCGCACCCACTACGACGTCGAGGTCCGCGACCACGCGGGCGCCGTCCTCCACTCCGCCTCGACCGAGACCACCACCAGCGCCCCGGTGTACGGCGACTACTGCGTCGCGCCGTTCACGGTGTCGGTGCGCGCCGTGAGCCGCGACGTCGACGAGAGCCGGTCCGAGCCGGGGCCCGCCGTCCTCACCACGTTCGGCGAGCACGCCCCGTGCGCCCTCACGATGTCGATCACCGCGGCCCGCGCCGCCGACGGGCGCGTGCACGTGCGCGCCACCCGCGAGGCGCCGGTCGACCCCTTCGTGTCCGGCCCGTGCACGCTCGCGACGGCCGGCCGGGTGCTCTGGTCGGGCACCTGCGGCGGCTACGCCACCACCCAGGACATCGTGGTCGGCGCGCTGCCCCCGGGACCGCGGGAGCTCGCGCTGACCACCGTCGCCCCGCGGGGCGAGCGCACCACGAGCCGGACCACGCTGCGCTAGCCCGCCAGGACGATCCGCCCCAGCTCGACCGGCGATGCCAGGTGCGGGTGGTGCGGCAGCACCCGCACCGTGTATCCGGTCAGCCCCGCGTGCGGCAGCGGCACGGCGACCTCCCAGGATCCGTCGCCGCGGTGCTCCATCGCGACGGTCACCGGGTCCGCCAGCTCGTCGGCGGAGTCGACCCGCCCGACGACGGCCTCGACCGTCACGTCCGACGGGTCCAGCCCGGCGAGGTCCACCCCCGCCCGGACCGTCATCGGCGACCCCACCACCGGGGTGTCGGGCAGCCCGGACGCGTCGACACCGGTGATCCGGACGTAGTTCCACGCCTTGTTCAGCCGGGCCCGGAACTGCGCGATGTCGCGGGCGACGGCGTAGTCCGAGGCGGCCGCGTCCGCGGCGGCGCGGGCGGCCGGGGTGTACCAGTCCTGCACGTACTCCCGCACCATCCGGGTGGCCTGCACCTTCGGCCGCAGGGTGGTGAGGGTGTGGCGGACCATCTCGACCCAGCGGTGCGGGACACCGTCGACGCGGTCGTAGAACGCCGGGCTGACCTGGGTGGCGATGAGCTCGTAGAGGGCGTTGGCCTCCAGGTCGTCGCGCCGGGTCGGGTCCTCGACGCCGTCGGCGGTGGGGATGGCCCAGCCGTTGGCGCCGTCGTAGAACTCGTCCCACCAGCCGTCGCGGATGGACAGGTTCAGCCCGCCGTTGAGCGCGGACTTCATGCCGGAGGTGCCGCAGGCCTCCAGCGGGCGCAGCGGGTTGTTCAGCCAGACGTCGCAGCCCCAGTAGAGGTAGCGGGCCATCGACATGTCGTAGTCGGGCAGGAAGACGATGCGGTGGCGCACGCCGGCGTCGTCGGCGAAGCGCACGATCTGCTGGATGAGCGCCTTGCCGCCGTCGTCGGCGGGGTGCGACTTCCCCGCGACGACGAGCTGCACCGGCCGGTGCGGGTCGAGCAGCAGGCTGCGGAGCCGGTCGGCGTCGCGCAGCATCAGCGTGAGCCGCTTGTAGGTCGGGACCCGGCGGGCGAAGCCGACCGTGAGCACGTCGCGGTCGAAGACGTGGTCGGTCCAGCCCAGCTCCGGCTCGGACGCACCCCGCTCCAGCCAGGCGGCGCGCACCCGGCGGCGGACCTCGTCGACCAGCCGGGACCGCAGCGTGTTGCGCAGGCCCCACACGTCGGCGTCGGACACCGCGGCGGTGCTGCTGCCGGGCTCCGCGAGCAGCTCGGTGACCTGGTGGGCCTCCCAGGTGGGGCCGTGCACGCCGTTGGTGACCGAGCCGATCGGCACCTCCTCGCGGTCGAACCCGGCCCACAGCCCGCCGAACATCTCCCGCGACACCGTCCCGTGCAGCCGGGAGACACCGTTGGCGCGCTGGGCCAGGCGCAGACCCATGTGCGCCATGTTGAACGTCTCCGGATCCTCCTCGGCGCCGAGCGCGAGGAGCCGGTCGGTCGGCAGGCCCGGCAGCAGCCGGTCGGTGAGGTAGTGCCGCACGAGGTCCAGGCCGAACCGGTCGATGCCGGCGGGCACCGGGGTGTGGGTGGTGAACACCGTGCCCGCGCGGACGGCGGCGAGCGCCTCGTCGAAGTCCAGCCCGCCGGACGACGCGGACGCCGTCGCCGGTCCCGCGCCGTTGGACGACACCGCCGAGCCGGTGCACAGCTCGCGGATCCGCTCGCAGCCGAGGAACCCGGCGTGGCCCTCGTTGGTGTGGAAGACCTCCGGCGTCGGGTGCCCGGTGAGCCGGCAGAACGCGCGGACCGCGCGGACCCCGCCGACACCGATCAGGATCTCCTGCTGGATGCGGTGGTTCTGGTCGCCGCCGTAGAGCCGGTCGGTGACCCCGCGCAGGTCGGCCCCGCCGTCGGAGCCGGCGTTCTCCTCGATGTCGGTGTCGAGCAGCAGCAGCGGGACCCGCCCGACCGCGGCCTGCCAGATCCGCGCGTGCAGCGTGCGGTCCCCCGGCATCGCGACCTCGACGAGCTCCGGCGCGCCGGAGGCGTCGGTGAGCAGCTGCAGCGGCAACCCCTGTGGGTCGATCGCCGGATAGTGCTCGAGCTGCCAGCCGTCGAGCGACAGGGACTGACGGAAGTACCCCGACCGGTACAGCAGCCCCACCGCGACGAGCGGGACGCCCAGGTCCGAGGCGGCCTTCAGGTGGTCGCCGGCGAGCACGCCGAGACCGCCGGAGTAGTTGGGCAGCACCTCCGAGACGCCGAACTCCATCGAGAAGTACGCGACGGCCGACGGCCGGCCCGCGCCGTCGGCCTCGTCGTACCAGCGCGGCTCGGACAGGTAGGCCTCCAGCTCCGCGGCCCGCTCGGCGACCTCGGCGGCGACCGCGTCGTCCGCGGCGAGCTCGGCCAGCCGACCGGTGGGGATCTCGCCGAGCAGGCGGACCGGGTCGTGCCCGCTGGCGTACCAGGCGTCGGGGTCCAGGGAGGCGAACAGGTCCCGGGTCGGCGCGTGCCAGGTCCACCGCAGGTTCGTCGCCAGTGTCTGCAGCGGCGCGAGCGGAGCGGGGAGCTGGGCACGGACGGTGAAACGACGGAGGGCTCTCACGGCCGCGAGGGTAGCCGGGAACACCGACACGCACGCGGTGTCCCGCCCGGCCGGGACGGGGTCCCACCGGTAGGGTCGCACTGCCGCGGGACCGGTGGGTCCGTGCACGTCGAATCGGTTCCGTCCACATCCGTTCCGATCCGTTCACGCCGATGGTCCCGCGGGTGTGGCGACAGGTGACGTGGCGGCGTCAGACTGACCGTCTCGACTCTGGTGGGACTTCTACCGACGGTGACAATTTCCTGGGGGTGCAGCCGATGACCGGTCGGCTCGGAATCGACGACGTGACCCCGTTCGTGGAGAGCGGAGACCCGGCCAAGGCCGTGGTCGGCGAGGTCGTCCCGATCCGGGCGACCGTGTGGCGGGAGGGACACGACGCCGTCGCGGCGAACGTCGTGTTCACCCCGCTGTCGGCCGACGGGACGCCGGGCGACGCGCAGTACGTGCGGATGCAGCCCGACGGGGTGGGCACCGACCGCTTCGTGGCCTGGGTCCGCCCCGACGCCGAGGGTCGCTGGACCTTCCGCGTCGACGCGTGGAGCGACCCGTGGGCGACCTGGCGCTCGGGTGTAGAGAAGAAGATCGCCGCGGGCCAGACGGCCGAGGAGCTGGCCAACGACCTCGAGGTCGGCGCCCGGCTGCTCGCCCGGGTCGGGCGTCGCCCGGCCGAGAAGGACAGCCGCGACCTGCTGCTCGGTGCCGCGAACACGCTGCGGGACACCGCGCTGCCGCTGCGCGCGCGGGTCGCCCCGGCCCTGTTCGACGCCGTCGTCGCGATCATGACCGAGCGCCCGGTCCGGGAGCTCATCACCCGCGGCCCGGAGCGGACGATCTTCGTCGACCGGCCCCGCGCGCTCTACGGCTCCTGGTACGAGTTCTTCCCGCGCTCCACCGGCGGGCGGGACGAGACCGGCCGGCCGGTGCACGGCACGTTCGCGACGTCGTCGAAGGAGCTCGACCGCGTCGCGCGGATGGGCTTCGACGTCGTCTACCTGCCGCCGATCCACCCGGTCGGCACGGTGCACCGCAAGGGCCGCAACAACTCCACCCACGCCGAGCCGGGCGACGTCGGTTCCCCGTGGGCGATCGGCTCGGCCGCGGGCGGGCACGACGCGATCGACCCCGAGCTGGGCGACTTCGACGACTTCGACGCGTTCGTCGCGCGGGCGAACGAGCTGGGCATGGAGGTCGCGCTCGACCTGGCGCTGCAGTGCGCCCCGGACCACCCGTGGGTCACCGAGCACCCGGAGTGGTTCACCGTCCGCCCGGACGGCACCATCGCCTACGCGGAGAACCCGCCGAAGCGCTACCAGGACATCTACCCGCTGAACTTCGACCGCGACCCGGCGGGCATCTACGCCGAGTGCCTGCGCGTGGTGCTGAAGTGGGTCGAGCACGGGGTGACGATCTTCCGCGTCGACAACCCGCACACCAAGCCGCCGAACTTCTGGCACTGGCTGATCTGGGAGGTCAAGCGGACCCACCCGGAGGTGCTGTTCCTGGCCGAGGCGTTCACCCGCCCGGCCCGACTGTTCGGGCTCGCGCGGCTGGGCTTCACCCAGTCCTACACGTACTTCACGTGGCGGACGGAGAAGGAGGAGCTCGCCGACTTCGCGACGATGCACGCCGAGCACGCCGACGAGTGCCGTCCGAACCTGTTCACCAACACCCCGGACATCCTGCACGAGTCGCTGCAGACCGGCGGCCCGGCGATGTTCGCGATCCGGGCGACCCTGGCCGCGACGATGGCGCCGACCTGGGGCGTCTACTCCGGCTTCGAGCTCTACGAGGGCACGCCGGTCAAGCCGGGCAGCGAGGAGTACCTCGACTCGGAGAAGTACGAGCTGCGGCCGCGGGACTTCGAGTCCGCCCTGAACCAGGGGCGCTCGCTGGAGCCGTACCTGACCCGGCTCAACGAGATCCGCCGCGCGCACCCGGCGCTGCAGCAGCTGCGCGAGATCCACTTCCACGAGGTGGACAACGAGCACATCATCGCCTTCTCCAAGGTGGACCCGTCCACCGGCGACCAGGTGCTCGTGGTGTGCACGCTGGACTCGCACGCGCCGCAGCAGGGCACCCTCAAGCTGGACATGCCGGCGCTGGGGCTGCGGTACACCGACGTCGTCGAGGTGCACGACGAGGTGTCGGGCGAGACCTACCGCTGGGGCGAGTACAACTTCGTGCGGCTGGTCCCGACCGACCACGTCGCGCACGTGATCACGCTGCCCGCGCAGGCCCCGCTGCTCTGACCCGCCCCGTCCGCCGGGGGCTCCAGGACCACGGCGGTCGCCCGGAACGGGGCCATCCCGATCCGGAACCCGTTGAGGTCGTCGACGGTGCCGACGGTCTCGCCGGAGAACAGGTCGGTGACCGTCGCTCCCGGCGCCAGGTGCTCGGACCGCACGAACGCGTCCACCTGCTCGTCGGCGAAGTTCAGGACGGTCACGCTGGTCCGGTCGTCGTCGAGCAGGTGCACCATCACCAGCAGGCCGCGGTGCGACACGTCCGGCACGTCGACCTGGCGGGCCGTCGCCACCCCGGAGCGCTTGCGCACGGCCAGGATCGCCTGCATCTGGCGGACGAAGCTGGTCTCCTCGGTCAGCTGGTCGGGCAGCGACCCGTAGAGGCTGCGCCCGCGGGGCATGCCCGACGAGGACCTCTCGGCGTCCGGCCGGTGCCCCATCAGGTCGTGCGCCGGCCGCGAGATCCACCGGGTGTCCCCGGAGTTCAGCAGGTCCGAGACCGAGTCCGGCGGCAGCGTCAGCATGCCGAGCAGGTCCCAGCCCGACAGCGCGAACACCCCGGGCTGGAAGGCGTTGAACATGACCAGCAGCAGGTGCACCCGCCGGATGCGCTCGACGTCGTCGGGGCCGATGTCGTCGAGCGCGGAGATGCCGAGCGAGGCGGCGATGACGGTCGCGGTGGTGCAGGCGATCCCGTTCGTCGTGAAGATCAGGTTGTAGGGCGCGTCCGCTCCGGTGAGGACGTCGCACAGGTCGCGGCGGATCGTGTCGGCCAGATCCCCGCCGCGCATGTCCTCGCCGCGGAAGTGGAAGAGCTCGTCGGTGTGTCCCGCGGTCCAGTGCACGAGCTCGTAGGTCAGCTCGTCGTGGTTCTGCAGCGCGTGCACCAGCGACGCCGGGTCGACGCCCAGATCCAGCGCGGTGCGCAGGGTCAGCCGCAGGAACTCGGTGTCCGAGGTCGCGAGCGCGTGGTGGTAGGCGGGGCGGTTGATGAAGTCGTAGGACAGGTCCGCGCCCGCCTCGGAGGTGACCTTGATGTCGTCGACGGTCAGGTTCAGCTCCTGGAAGGTGAACCCGCCGACCTTGCGCACCATGCTCGCGATGAGGTGGTTCGCGGCCTCCGACAGCGGGTGCCCCTCGGACCAGCCGGGGTCCCCGGAGCCCGCCTTCTCCACGCCGAGGAAGCCGTTCGCGTCCAGACGCAGCGCACCCGAGCCGAGGTCGGCCAGCGAGTGCAGGGCGTCGCCGATGACCATCCGCATGCCCGCGAAGGTCGGGTCCAGCCAGTTGACCGACGGCTGGCCGTCCTTGAAGTAGTGCAGGTACACCCAGCGCCGCACGACGCCGTCGACGCCGGTGACCTCGCCGGTCGCCGACCAGTTGGTCTCCTTCACGCCCTCGCGGTAGAAGATGACCCGCTGCAGCCGGCCGACGATGTAGCCGGCCTTCTCCAGTGCCTCCTCGGTCGCGGCGTCGAGGTTGGCCGAGTCCTTCCCCGGCGGCACGTCCGGCAGCATCCCCCAGTCGGACTGCTCGATCTCCACCATGTGGTAGATGCCCGGATAGTCGCCGTAGGCGAGCTCGGCGAGCCGGAAGTCCGGGCCCTTGCCGGTGTGGCCGGGGACGATGTCGTCGATGATCGTGCCGCCGTGCCAGGTGGCGGTCGCGCACATCGCGCGGAACTCGTCCTCGGTGCCGAAGGCCGGGTCGAGCTCGTTGGAGATGCGGTCGAAGTGGCCGTCGACGCTCGGGGTGGGCTGCCAGCCCGAGAGTCCGCCCGCCTTCTTCACCGGCCCGGTGTGGACGCCCTCGATGCCGATCGTCTCGAACGCCTGCCACAGCTCCTCGTTGCCCAGCGCCGCCAGGAACGACTCGCCGGAGGCGGTGATCAGCGAGATCGGGTAGGCGGTGAACCACACCGACGCCGTCTCGACCGCGTGCCGCGGGCCGGGGCTGGCGTAGGGGTTCTGCCACATCGAGCCCTGCCCGGAGAACTGGCGGGCCAGCTCGTCGGCGTGGCCGAGCATCGACTGGGACAGCAGCCACGACACGTAGACCGGGTTCTCCCCCGACGCCGGGCCGTCCTGCGACACCGACCGGCGCCGCACCGTGGACCGCACCCGGGCGCGGTGACGCAGCGTGCGCGGACGCGCCTCGTGGTAGTACTCGGCGAAGTTCACGTCCGGTGGCTCCGGGACGTGCTCGGCCTCGGCGGGCACCGGTTCGACGGCGGCGAGCGGATCGGCCGGTGCGATCCGGGCCTGGGTCTCCGGGATCGTCGGGGGGATGTCGGCCTTCGGCTCTCGCTCGGTCACGCCGCCGGTCCTCCGGTCGCTGTGGGGGGCAGGTCAGGGCAGGTTCTGGGCATGTCCGGCCCACGGTGCGCCCTGCGACGGCGATCCGCACGCGGGCGCGTGCGCACCGTCGCGGGGTACCCGCGGGCACCGCGTCCAGTATGGGTTTCCCGGCACGGGGATGCCGGACAGAGGCGTGATCACCGCCCGTGACCAACGGGTGGTCGATCCGACACGGACAGTACCGCCCACCCGACCTCCTGACCCGGCCGGGTCGGCCTGTCCCGGTTAGGGTTTTCGCCTGCGGGCCCGGGTGGCGCCGACCGGTACCCCGACGTGGTGCGGGCGGTGGCCGCGACCGGTCCGCGGTGGTGTTCACAGGCCGGGCGGACGCCCGGCAGGAGGGGGACGACGCGTGCGGCCGACCGGAGCTTCCGAGGACCTGACGGCGCTCCCGGGCCTGTTGCGCGACTGGCTGCCCGGGCGTCGCTGGTTCGCCGAGAAGGGGCGTCCGCTGACCGGCGTCGCCGTCGCGTCACGGCACCCGCTGCCCGCCGCCGAGGGTGTCACCGGGCTCGAGGTGCTGATCCTCGCGGTGTCCTTCGCCGACGGTCCGGACCGCCACTACCAGCTGCTCCTGGCCCGCGCCCCGCACGCCCCGGCCGGGGCCGCCCCGATCGGCGACCACGACGGGCAGGTCCTCTACGACGGCCTGCACGACGGGCGCGTCACCGCGCTGCTGCTGCGGCTGATCGCCGAGGGCGCGACCGTCGATGACCTGTCGTTCGTGCCCGAGCCGGGCGCAGACCTGCCGCTGACCGAGACCGGCCGCGTCGTCGACGCCGAGCAGTCCAACACCTCCGTCCGCTGGGGCGAGCGCTCCATCCTCAAGGTCTACCGGCGCCTGTCCCCCGGTCTGAACCCCGATCTGGAGCTGCACCGGGCGCTGCGCGCGGCCGGGTCGACGTCGGTCGCGGCGCTGCAGGGCGGGATCGAGGGTGTCCTCGGCGGCGAGCCCGCCACCTTCGCGCTCCTGCAGGAGTTCGCGGCCGGCTCGCACGACGGCTGGGAGCGGGCCACCGCGGCGGTCCGCGACCGGACCGACTTCACCGGCGACGCCCGCGCGCTCGGTGAGGCGCTCGCCGACGTGCACGTCGCGCTGCGCGCCGAGCTCGGCACCTCCGAGGCCGACCCGCGCGAGCTGGCGGCGTACTGGACCCGGCGGTGCGCCGACGTCGCCGACCAGGTGCCGGTGCTCGCCCCGCACGTGCCCGCGATCCGCGCCGTCTACGACGAGGTGGCCGCGCTGGGCGCGCCCGTCGTCGTGCAGCGGGTGCACGGCGATCTGCACCTCGGGCAGACGCTGCGCCGCCCGGACGGGCGTTGGCTGGTCATCGACTTCGAGGGCGAGCCGGCCGCCTCCCCCGAGGAGCGGCGCGCGCCGGACTCCGCGGTGCGCGACGTCGTCGGGATGCTGTTCTCCTTCGACTACGCCGCCTTCCACCACCTGCTGACCCGGTCCGACACGCCCGGGGCAGGTCTCGGTTCGGACACCACCGAGGCACGCCTCGCTCACGACTGGTCGGCCGCGAACCGTGACGCGTTCTGCGCCGGCTACGCCGCCCGCGCCGGCGAGGACCCGCGCGTGCACGCCGCGCTGCTGCGCGCCTACGAGCTGGACAAGGCCGTCTACCAGGTGCTCTACGAGACCCGCAGCCGTCCGACCTGGCTGCCGATCCCGCTCACCGCGATCGCGCGCGGCACCGCTTAGCACGTCCGGGCCGTCGGCGACACCCGGTGGTCACCGGACCTTCCCGCCGACGACGCCGGGGCGACGCCCGACTCCCCGGGCGGCCTGGCGCGGGATCGTGGAATCCTCCCCGACCAGGAGGACACCCACCGTGAGACGACCACCCCCCACCCGGCCCGAGGACCTCTCGTGACCCCGGCCGGTCTGCTCGGTGCGGACGGTCTGGACGGCGTCCTGGGCCTCGTCCAGCGCCCCGACGGGCCCACGCTCGGCGTGACGCTGGCCGTGCTCTTCCTCGGTGTGCTGGTGGAGGGGCCGGTCGTCAGCGTCGTCGCCGGCTCACTCGCGGGCGCCGGGCTGCTCGACTGGTGGGTGGTGTGGCTGGTGGCGTTCGCCGCCGACGTCGTCGCCGACACCGCCTTCTACGTCCTCGGCCGCGGCGGGCGCCGCCCGGCCATCGCTCCGCTGCTGGTCCGGCTGGGTCTGACCGAGCGTCGCTGGGACGCACTGCGCGCGAAGGTGGGGGGCCGTCCGGGCCGGTTGGTGCTGGGCGCGAAACTGGTGGACGTCGGCGCGATCCCCGCGTTCCTGGCCATCGGCCTGGCCGGGGTGTCGTACCGGCGATTCGTGGCCTGGGTGGTCCCGCTGACGGCGGTGCGTTCGGCACTGCTGGTCGGGATCGGCTGGGTGGTCGGGGGCCGGTTCGCCGCGGAGCTGGCCGACCGGCCGTGGATCATCGTGGCGGTGGGGCTGGGCGTGGGCCTGGTGCTCGTGGCCGGGCGCGCGCTGTGGGTGCGTGCGAGGACCTCGCGGAAGGAGAACGTGTGCGCGTCCTGATCGGGGCCGACACCTGGGCACCGGACGTCAACGGGGCCAGCTACGCCGGACAGCGGCTGGCGGCCGAGCTCGCCGCCCGCGGGCACGAGGTGCACGTGGTCGCACCGTCGCGCGGCCTGCGCAGCCTCCCGCCGCGCCGGGTCGGGCCGGTGACCGAACACCGGGTCCGCTCCTGCCGCGTCCCCAAGCCGCCGGACTTCCGGCTCTGCCCGCCGCCCGGGCTGCGCCGGACCTGCCGCGCGATCCTGCGCCGGGTCCGGCCCGACGTCGTGCACGTGCAGAGCCACATGGTGCTGGGGCGGATGCTGCTCACCGCGGCCGCCGACCTCGGCGTCCCGTCGATGGCGACCACGCACATGATCCCGGAGAACATCATCCCGGCGATCAGCTTCCTGCACCTGCCGGAGTCCGGGCTCAAGAAGCTGTTCTGGTGGGACGCGGTGCGCGTGCTCAGCCGGGCCGGGCTGGTCACCGCACCCACCCCGCTGGCCGCGTCGATGGCCGAGCAGGGCGGCGTCCCCGGCCCGGTGCTGCCCGTGTCCAACGGCCTGGACCTGGGCCGCTTCCGGCCCGACACCACCGGTCGCGGGCCCGCGTTCCGCGCCCGGCACGGCATCGCCGAGGGGGTGCCGCTGGTCGGCTTCGTCGGGCGGCTGGACCGGGAGAAGCACGTCGACGAGCTGGTCCGCGCCACCGCGCTGCTGCGTGCCGGTGCCGTGCCCGACGCGCAGCTGGTCGTCGTCGGCGACGGCGAGGAGCGGGCCCGGCTGGGCGCCCTGGTCCGCGCCGAGCACCTGGAGCACGCGGTCACGTTCACCGGCCGGCTCACCGACGACGAGATCCCCGACGTCTACCCGGCCCTGGACGTGTTCGTGAACGCCGGCACCGCCGAGCTGCAGAGCCTGGTGACGCTGGAGGCGATGGCGACCGGGAAGCCGGTCGTCGCCGTCGACGCGGGTGCGCTGCCGCACCTGGCCCGCCCCGGGGTGAACGGCTGGCGCTACCCCCACGGCGACGTCGCCGCGCTCGCCGACCGGCTGGCCCGGGTGCTCGACGACCCCGACGGCGCGGCCGAGCTGGGGGCAGCGAGCCTGCAGATCGCCTCCGAGCACTCACTGGCGACCACGGTGGACACCTTCGAGGAGCTGTACCGGACGAAGGCCCGCCCGGTCGTGCCGGTGCGCGCGTTCCGCTCGGCACGCCGCGCCCGCCGGCACGCGGACACCCGGCGGTGACCGCGACGCCGTCGCCCGCCCTCGCGGTGGCCTCTCCCGTGCACGTCGTCGACGGCGCGCCCACCGTCGTGCACACCCTCGGGGACCCGGACGGGGCGCCGGTGCTGGCGCTGCACGGGCTGCGCGGCAGCCACCACGGGCTCGCGCCGCTGGCGTCGCGACTGGCCGGGTACCGCGTCGTCGTGCCGGACCTGCCCGGGTTCGGGGCGTCGCCGGCGTTCACCGACCGCACCCACGACGTCGACGGCTACGCCCGCTGGGCCTCGGCGCTGCTCGCCGACCTCGGCCCGGACACGGTGCTGCTGGGGCACTCGTTCGGGTCGATCGTGGCCGCGGCCGTCTGCGCCGCCGCCGCGACCACCCCGCGGGCGCTGGTCCTGGTCAACCCGATCGCCGAGCCCGCCTCGGACGCCGGCGGCGCCACCGGCCTCGGGACGGCCGCCACCGCGCTGCTGCACTCCGGTGCCGCCCGGCTCGGCCTCGACGGCCTGCTGCGCCACCGGCTGCTCGCCGACGCCGCGACCGTCTCCATGACCACCACCCGCGACCCGCTGCTGCGTCACTGGATCTCCGACGAGCACCGCGCCCACTTCGGCACCTTCGCCACGACGGCGTCGCTGCTGGAGTGCCTCCGCGCCGCCGGTTCCGGCTCGGTGCGACCCTGGGCGCCCCGGATCACGGTGCCGACACTGCTGCTCGCCGGGGCCCGCGACCGGGTCGCCCCACCGGCCGGGCAGCACGCGCTCGCCGCCGCCTTCGCCGACGCCCGGCTGGTCCTGCTGCCGCGCACCGGCCACCTCCTGCACTACGAGGCCCCCGCGTGGGCGGCCCGCGAGATCCGGGGTTTCGTGGCGCGGTGAGGGTGCTCGTCGACTGCCGCTACATCCGTCCCGGACGCCCGGACGGCATCGGCCGCTACACCACCGGGCTGGTCCGCGCGCTGGACCGGATCGCCCCGGTGGAGCTGCTGGTGTCCGACCCGCGCCAGCGCGACGGGCTGCCCGACCGGCCCGCGCACACCCTGCCCGCCCCGACCGGGGCCGGGGAGCCGCTGGTCGCGCGGCGGGTGAACCGGATCGTCGCCGGGTCACCCGATGCGGTCGTGTTCAGCCCGATGCAGACGATGGGCACGCTCGGACGCCGCTACGCGGTGGTGCTCACCGTGCACGACCTCATCTACTACCGGCACCCGGCGCCGCCGCCGTGGCTGCCCGCGACGGTGCGGGCGGTGTGGCGGGCCTACCACCTGTCGTGGTGGCCGCAGCGGCTGCTGCTGGCCGGCGCCGACGCCGTCGCATGCGTGTCCGGCGCGACCGCGGGCCTGGTCGCGGCGCACCGGCTGTCCCGCCGCGAGGTCGCCGTCGTCCCGGACGCCACCGACTTCCACCTGCCGCCCGGCACGCCGACGCGGTCCCGGCCGCCGGGGGACCGGATCGTCTACGCCGGGTCGTTCATGCCCTACAAGGACGTCGCGACCCTGGCCCGGGCCGCGGCCCGGCTGCCCGGCCACGAGCTCCACCTGGTCTCCCCCGTCCCGCCCGGGGTGCGCACGGAGCTGGAGCGGCTCGCCGCGCCGGCCCGGCCGGTGTTCCACGACGGCGTCGACGACGACGGCTACCGCGCCCTGCTCGACGGCGCCACCGCGCTGGTCTCCGCCTCCCGCGACGAGGGGTTCGGGCTCCCGGTGCTGGAGGCCATGGCGCGGGGCTGCCCCGTCGTCGTCACCGACATCCCGGCCTTCCGCGAGGTCGCGGGCGACGCCGGGGTGTTCGTCGCGCCGGGCGACGACGCGGGGTTCGCCGCCGCCGTGCGCGCGCTGGACACGACGTGGACGCAGCGCTCCGACGCGGTGCGCGCCCGGGCCGCCGAGCAGACCTGGGACGGCGCCGCCGGCGCGCTGCAGGCGGTCCTGGAACGGGCGCTGGCCCGTCACCGGCGCCGGCGCGGGCGGGGATGACGCGCCCCCGCTCACGCTCGACTGCGATCCGGCAACACTGTGCGACCGCGCGCGGCGGGCGTTCGTCACCCGCAGTACGGTTCCGCAGTGACCTCCGAGGAGACCCGAGCGACCCGCTCCGAGACCGATGCGTACGCACCGGACCAGGCGACGACCGACCGGCTCCTGGGCGGTGCCCACCACGACCCCCACTCGGTGCTCGGCGCGCATCCGCACGTCGACGGCACCGTGGTCCGTGTCCTGCGGCCGCACGCCGTCTCGGTGGCGGTGCTGCCCAACGGTGACCGCGCGCAGGCCTGCGAGCTGACCAGGGTGCACGACGCCGGACTGTTCTCCGGCCTCGTCCCCGGCTCCGGCGGCGACTACCGGCTGCTCGTGACCTACGGCGACGGCGCCGGCGGCACGACCGAGCAGACGGTCGACGACCCGTACCGCTGGCTGCCGACGCTCGGCGACATGGACCTGCACCTCATCGGCGAGGGACGGCACGAACGCCTGTGGGACGTCCTCGGCGCACACGTCCGGGACTACGACACCCCCTCCGGCCCGGTCGCCGGGACCAGCTTCGCCGTCTGGGCGCCGAACGCCCGCGGTGTGCGGGTCACCGGTGACTTCGACGGCTGGGCCGGCTGGACGCTGCCGATGCGCTCGCTGGGCAGCTCCGGGGTCTGGGAGGTGTTCCTGCCCGGCGTCGGCGTCGGCGACCGCTACAAGTTCCGCATCCTGGGCCCCGACGGCCGGTGGCGGGACAAGGCCGACCCGATGGCCTTCGCCACCGAGATCCCGCCGCAGACGGCGTCGGTCGTGACCCGCGACGTCCACGAGTGGACCGACGACGCGTGGATGGCCGACCGCGCGCAGCGCCGACCGCACGCGGAACCGATGAGCGTCTACGAGATGCACCTCGGTTCCTGGGTGCCGGGGCTGGACTACCGCGAGATCGCCGAGCGGCTGGTGGCCTACCTGGACACCACCGGGTTCACCCACGTCGAGCTGCTGCCGGTGGCCGAGCACCCGTTCGGCGGGTCCTGGGGCTACCAGGTGACCTCGTACTTCGCCCCGACCTCGCGGTTCGGCACGCCCGACGACTTCCGGTACTTCGTCGACCGGCTGCACCGCGCGGGCTACGGCGTGATCGTCGACTGGGTGCCCGCGCACTTCCCGCGCGACGAGTGGGCGCTGGCCCGCTTCGACGGCACGGCCTGCTACGAGCACGCCGACCCGCGCCGCGGCGAGCAGCCCGACTGGGGCACGCTCGTGTTCGACTTCGGCCGCAACGAGGTGCGCAACTTCCTCGTCGCGAACGCGCTGTACTGGCTCGAGTCGTTCCACATCGACGGCCTGCGCGTCGACGCGGTCGCCTCGATGCTCTACCTGGACTACTCCCGTGCCGACGGCCAGTGGCTGCCCAACGTCCACGGCGGCCGGGAGAACCTCGACGCGGTGGCGTTCCTGCAGGAGATGAACGCGACGGTCTACCGGGAGCACCCGGGAGTCGTCACGATCGCCGAGGAGTCCACCGCCTGGCCGGGCGTCACCCGGCCCACCTACATGGGCGGTCTCGGGTTCGGGCTCAAGTGGAACATGGGCTGGATGCACGACACGCTCGACTACACCGGGCGCGACCCCATCCATCGCAGCTACCACCACAACCAGATGACCTTCTCGCTGATGTACGCGTTCAGCGAGAACTACGTGCTGCCGATCAGCCACGACGAGGTCGTGCACGGCAAGGGGTCGCTGTGGACCCGGATGCCCGGCGACGACTGGAACAAGGCCGCCGGGGTCCGCGCACTGCTGGCCTACATGTGGGCGCACCCGGGCAAGCAGCTGCTGTTCATGGGCGGCGAGTTCGGGCAACCGCGCGAGTGGTCCGAGCAGCGGTCGCTGGACTGGCACCTGCAGAGCGACGACCCGCTGCACGGCGGGATCACCACCCTCGTCGGGGACCTGAACCGGACCTACCGCGCGCAGTCCGCACTGTGGTCGCGCGACACCACCCCGGACGGCTTCGGCTGGATCGACGCCAACGACGCGCAGGGCAACGTGTTCTCGTTCCTGCGCCACGGCGTCGACGCCGAGGGCCGCGCCACCGTGCTGGCCTGCGTCGCGAACTTCTCCGGCTCCCCCCGCGAGGACTACCGGGTGGGGCTGCCGTTCGCCGGGAACTGGACCGAGGTCGTCAACACCGACGCGTCGGCCTACGGCGGGTCCGGGGTGGGCAACCTCGGGCGGGTCAGGGGCGAGCAGGTCATGTGGCACGGCCAGCCCGCCTCGGCGGTGCTGCGGCTCCCGCCGTCGGGTGTGCTGTGGCTGGTGCCGGAGGAGACCGGCGGCCCGGTGCTGTCCGCCCCGGCGCAGGAGGCGGCCCCGGCCGCGACGGTCCCGCCGCCGCTGCCGGCCGCCGCGCTGCCCGACGAGCCGGAGGACACCGACGTCGAGGCGCCGGTGACCCCGGACGACGACCTGCGGGTCTCCGCCGCCCCGGCGGACCCGGCCGACCTCGTCGACCCGGGGCCGGACGACTCCGGTGACGTCCCGGACGCCGGTCAGGTGTCCACCTCGGTCGCGCCCGCACCCGGCACCGTCGGTGTCCGGGCGGTGCGCACCGGGACGTTCGTCAACGGGAGCTCCGGGACGGGCGCGTCGGACACCGGGACCACCGCGGGCGACTGATCTCCGCCGTGCGACCGGTCCGGCCTCTCGCCGGGCCGGTCGCGGGCAGGCGGACGGTCGCCGTCGACCGGTGACCTGCGCGACGGCTCGTCGTCGGGGCCCATCCAGACGCGCGCCATCGGCTCACCCCGTCACGCGCCGGTCGCCCGGTACCGCCAGTACCGCCAGGGCCCCCAGCGCGGCGACCGCCCCGAACGCGAAGAAGCCCCACGGGTAGGCGAGGCCCGCAGTGAGCAGCACACCGCCGAGGAGGGGCCCGCAGATCGCGCCGAGCCGGCCGATCCCGCTGGCCGCCCCGAGCGCCGAGGCCCGCGCGTGGTCCGGGTAGTGCCGGCTGACGAACGCGTAGACCAGCACCTGCGAGCTGAACACGAACACGCCCGCGAGCAGGACGCTCACGTAGATCCCGCCGCCGGGCAGCGGCACCGCGAGCAGCGCCAGGAAGACCGCGCCCGCGACGAACCAGCCGACCGTCGCCGTGCGCAGCCCGATCCGGTCGGCGACCCGGCCCGCGACGAGCAGACCGACGATCGCGCCGACGTTCAGCACGAGCAGCTGGGCCAGCGCCGCGTCGAGCCCGTACCCGGCGACCCGCATGATCTGCGGCAGCCAGGTGTTGAGGCCGTACACCAGCAGCAGCCCCATGAACGAGGCGACCCAGAACGCGACCGACGAGCGCAGGTAGCCGTCGCGGACGAGCTGGGCGACCGGGTTGCGCGACCGTGGCCCGGCCGGTGCGGCCGTCGCGCGGGCCTCGGCGGGCAGCGTGTCCGGCAGGTACCGGGCCAGCAGCGGGACCAGCACGATCGCCGGGAGCGCACCGAGCACGAACATGGGCCGCCAGCCCCAGACCGGGATGACCAGGATCCCGAGCAGCGAGGTCGCGACGGCTCCGACGTGGTAGCCGGTCATCAGGGTCGTGGTCGCGCTGCCGCCGCGCCCGGGTCCGCTGTGCTCGTTCACCATCGCCAGCGCCACCGGCAGCACCCCGCCCAGGCCGAGCCCGGCCAGGAAGCGCAGTGCGCCGAACGTCCACGGGCCGGTCGCGACCGCGCACAGCAGCGTCAGCACGGAGAACGCGACGACGGTCGCCAGCATCGCCCGGCGCCGTCCGACGAGGTCGGCGAGCGGGCCCGCGGAGAGGGCGCCGGCCATCACACCGAGCAGCCCGGCGGTGGACACCAGCGACGCCGTCGCCGGGGTCAGGCCCCAGGCGGGCTCCTCCAGCAGCGACGGCAGCACGACGCCGAGCACCACCAGGTCGAAGCCCTCGAGCGCCACCGCCGCCCAGCACAGTGGGGCCACCCAGCCCCCGTGGCGGACAGCGCCGGGGGCGGTGGTGGGTCCGCGGGCGGGGTCGGGCCGTGACGTCTGCGCCATCCGGGAGCCTCCTTGCGTCTCGGGTGGCGCGGAGTCTGGACCGTCAGGCCGGTGCGCGGGCCGACTCTTCCGCAGAGCGGAAGGACCCGCCGGGGACCGGTCCGGTCGCCGGACGCAGCAGTGACCACCAGGTCACCAGGAGCACCGCCGTGTAGAGCGCCCGCCCGAGCGGGGTCGCCCAGCCGCCGTCGGCCCACAGGTCCGACCAGCTCACCGGGACGACGGCGAGACACCCGATCGCGACGACGACCCGGCGGCGGGTGTCCCCCGCCTCCCCGGACGCGACGAGCGCCAGCAGCCCGGGCACGAGCAGCAGCAGGTAGTTGTGCCACGCGATCGGCGCGGCCAGCAGACCGGTGGCGAGCACCGCGAACAGCGCCGTCCCGCCCGGGTCGGTGCCCACGGCCGGGCCGGCTCCGTGCCGGCGGGTACGCCGCCCGAGGTGGACGAGCGTGCCGGCCGCGACCGCCGCGCCCACGAGGGCCCCGACGACGGTCGGGATCCCCCAGCGCAACGCCTGGCCCGGGAGCGAGGCGTTGTCCGGGGTGGGGCCGACCGGCTCGGCCAGCGCCATCGCCAGCCACTGGAACGCCGTCGGCCACCCGGCGACGGCGACGCCGACGAGCGTCGCGACCGCCGCGGCGGCGATCCCGGCCGCGAACGGCCGCCACCGGGCCTGCACGGCGGGGAGCAGCAGCACCGGCGCGAGCGAGGGCTTGAGGGCGACCGTCACGCCGTAGCAGGCGGCGGCCAGCACCGGGTGCCCGCGCCGTTCGGCGACCCAGCCCGCGGTCAGCCCCGCCAGCAGCAGCGGGTAGATCTGGCCCAGCAGCAGCGTCCCGTGCAACGGCGACGACGCCAGCACCACCACGAGCGCGCCGGTCGTCCAGCGGCGGCCCAGCCGCAGCTCCCGGCAGACCAGCAGCACCGACCCTACGACGAGCAGCACCGACAGGGCCGTCAGCAGCCGGTAGCCGGTGACCGGGTCGAGCAGGGCCAGCGGCGCGAGCAGCACCGACAGCAGCGGCGGGTTGAGGTTGTGCAGGCGGGCGCCGGTGTCGTAGATCGCGGCGCTGCCCGGGCCGTGCTGGACCAGCGCGTGCGCCGAGGCCCGGAAGGTGTCGAAGTCGACGTGCATCCGCGCGATGTCGGTCGCCGGGATCCAGCGCAGCAACGGCGGGCCGCCAAGCAGGACCAGCAGTGCAGCGGCCACCAGCGCGGCGACGGCGACGATCGGCGCCACCGGCCGGGCGAGGCGGTGCA
>NZ_JAMXSG010000389.1:0-4042 GCF_024124365.1 Pseudonocardia sp. McavD-2-B | reverse complement strand
GCGGCCTCGGCCCGGGCGGTGGACGCCGGCGCGGCCACGGTGTTCCGGGCCGTCCCGGGTGTCGATCAGCACCTCTCCGCCCTCGGCGGGGCGGAGACGTGCTGATCGACGGAACGGACGCCGGCGTCGCGGACCAGGGCAGGGCCCTGCGGGCGCTGGTGGGCCGGCTCGACGACACCGCCGGGCTGCTGGCCGGGATCCGTGACGCCGTCGCCGACGCGTGGGACGACCCGGCCGGGCACGCGGTGACGGCCCGGCTCGACCTCGTCGGGCGCGAGCTGCGCCGGCTGGCCGACGAGGGCGCGCGGGACGCGGCCCGGGCGGAGGACACAGCCCCCGCCGATACGGCGCGGCACGGTCCTCCGGCACACCACGACCCGGCGATGCCCGGACGCCCGTCGCGGTCGGGTGCGACGGAGCCCGAGGCCGCGGGCCCGGTACCCGCGGACGTTCCCGGCATGCGCCTTCCCGGCCTCACCGGTACGCGCGTCACCGGCCGGCGCGGACCCGTGGCCCCGTCGTTCGCGGACCCGCCCGAGCGCTGAGCCGGGCCACCGCGGCCCGGCTCCCCGGACACCGGGACCGCCTCGCTCCCGGTTGCGGCCGCCATCGGCCCTCGGGTCCGCGCGCTGATCCGCGGCCCGCGCGCGTCCGGACGCACGCGAGGAGCGGATCACCGCGCGGGCAGCGGATCACGGCGCGGGCGGATCACCGTGCGGGCGGCGGATCACCGTGCGGGCGGCGGATCACCGTGCGGGCGGCGGATCACGGCGCGGGCGACGGATCGCCGCGGCGCGGTGGTCGCGCCGCGGGGTCAGCCGCCGATGCCCAGCAGCCCCGACGACGGCTGCTGGTCCTGCTCGCCGTCGGGCTCCGGCGTGAGGTCCACCACCGGCGCCCCGGGGACGTTCCCCGAGGTCAGCGAGGACACCCGCTTCTCGTTCTGCAGCTCCTGCATGAGGAACGCCGTCACCAGCGCCCGGGTGATCTTCCGGGTCCGGTGCTGCGGGCGGTTCTGCAGCAGGAAGCTCGTCCAGTGCCTGCCCTCGCAGAACCCGAGGTGCCCGGCCTTCTCGATCTCGCGGAGCGCCACGTCGGTGCCGGCCTCGTGCTGGGCGGCGGCGATCCGCTGCGCGTGTCCCTCCATGGGGGCCAGCGAGTCGACGGCGGCGGCGAGGTGCAGCGTCGGGACGGTCACCGCGGCGGCCGCCTCGATCGCGGACGGCTTCACCTCCGACGCGGCGAGGGTCACCAGCGCGCCGAGGCGCTCACGCCGGGCCGCGGCGAGGACGGCGGCGCCGCCCCCGGTGCCGTGCCCGACCAGCGCGGTCTTGCGGGCGTCGACGCTGACGTGGCCGTCGCCGAGCCGGACGCCGACGCACACGTCGAGGACGGTGTTCAGGTCCGTGGCGAACCGGGCGACGCTCGGGACCGGGCCGCGCTGGGTGTTCGGCGCGGCGGCGACGAAACCCCAGGTCGCGAGGTGGCGCAGCAGCTCGTGGTAGCGGTGCGCGGGCTGCAGCCACGCGTGCCCGATCACCACGGCGGGCAGCTGGTAGCCCTCCGCGGGGGTGTAGACGATGCCGGGCAGACCGATCAGGCCCAGGTCGCCGTGCTTCACCGGGTTCGGCCCCGGACGCGACAGCACACCGAGGGCGTCCTTGGCCCCCTTCATCGACGGGGGTCGGGTCACGCTGGTCCGGGCCACGGTCGGCACCGTACCGGTGCAGGTCACCGCGTGCCCGACTCGCACGGACGTCCGGCGTGGCGCCGGACCGACCCCGTCGCCGGAAGATCGGCAACCGGGCGTCGATACGCTCATCCGTATGTGTGGCATCGTCGGTTACGTCGGTCATCGGTCCGCACTCGACGTCGTCCTCGGCGGCCTGCGACGACTGGAGTACCGCGGTTACGACTCCGCCGGCGTCGCGCTGCCGGACGGCGGTGAGCTGCTGGTCGAGCGCAAGGCCGGAGCCCTGGCCAACCTGGAGGCACGCCTCGAGGAGATCGGTCGCGACCGGTTCACCGGGACCTCGGGCATCGGGCACACGCGGTGGGCCACGCACGGCCCGCCCACCGACCGCAACGCCCACCCGCACCGCAGCAGCGACGGCAGGGTCGCGGTCGTCCACAACGGCATCATCGAGAACTTCCTGGAGCTGCGCGCCGAGCTGGAGGCCCGTGGCATCTGGGCGGAGTCCGACACCGACACCGAGACCGCCGCGCACCTGGTGGCGCTGGCCCACGCCGACGGCCCGACGAAGGGCGATCTGCCCGCGTCGGTCCGCGCCGTCGCCCGCCGGCTGGAGGGCGCGTTCACCCTGGTCGTGACGCACGCCGACGAGCCGGAGCGGATCGTCGCCGCCCGCCGCAACTCGCCGCTGGTGCTCGGCATCGGCGAGGGGGAGACGTTCCTGGCCTCCGACGTCGCGGCGTTCATCGAGTTCACCCGCGACGCCGTCGAGCTCGGCCAGGACCAGGTCGTGACGATCACCCGCGAGGGCTACGACGTCACCGACCTCCACGGGGAGCCGGTCGGGGTCAACCCGTTCGAGGTGACCTGGGACCTCGCCGCCGCCGAGAAGGGCGGCCACGACTACTTCATGCTCAAGGAGATCGAGGAACAGCCGACCGCGATCGCCGACACCCTGCGCGGGCACCTCGTCGAGGGCCGGATCGTCCTCGACGAGCAGCGTCTGACCGACCAGGACCTGCGCGACGTCGACAAGGTCTTCGTCGTCGCCTGCGGCACCGCCTACCACTCCGGGCTGCTCGCGAAGTACGCGATCGAGCACTGGACCCGGATCCCGGTCGAGATCGAGCTGGCCAGCGAGTTCCGCTACCGCGACCCGGTGCTGGACCGCTCGACGCTGGTCGTCGCGATCTCCCAGTCCGGCGAGACCGCCGACACCCTGGAGGCGCTGCGCCACGCGAAGGAGCAGAAGGCCCGGGTGCTGGCCATCTGCAACACCAACGGAGCGCAGATCCCGCGCGAGTCCGACGCGGTGATCTACACCCACGCGGGCCCGGAGATCGGCGTCGCCGCGACCAAGACGTTCACCGCCCAGGTCGCGGCGAACTACCTTATCGGCCTGGCCCTGGCCCAGGCCCGCGGGACCAAGTACCCCGACGAGGTCGTCCGCGAGTACGAGGCGTTGGAGGCGATCCCGGCGGCCGTCGCCGAGGTGCTGGAGTCCCTCGGCGAGGCCCGTGCGCTCGGGCAGGAGCTGGCGCCGTCGAAGGCGGTGCTGTTCCTCGGCCGCCACGTCGGCTACCCGGTGGCACTGGAGGGCGCGCTCAAGCTCAAGGAGCTCGCCTACATGCACGCCGAGGCCTTCGCGGCGGGCGAGCTCAAGCACGGCCCGATCGCGCTGATCGAGGACGGGCTGCCGGTCGTGGTGGTGATGCCGTCGCCGAAGGGGCGCGCGGTCCTGCACTCCAAGCTGCTGTCCAACATCCAGGAGATCAAGGCGCGCGGGGCGCGGACCGTGGTCCTCGCCGAGACCGGCGACGAGACCGTGCGCCCGTTCGCCGACCACCTCTTCGAGCTGCCCGCGGTGCCGACGCTGCTGCAGCCGCTGGTCGCGACGATCCCGCTGCAGGTCATCGCGGCCGAGATCGCCCGGGCCCGCGGCTACGACGTCGACAAGCCCCGCAACCTGGCGAAGTCGGTCACCGTCGAGTGATCACCGGTCGTGGAGCGGAGCGTCCGCGACGCGGGCGTCCCGCTCCACAACCGTCGATCATGGTCGCCCGGCGCTAGCCTCGCGGCCATGCACGGGCTCCACACCGCGGACCAGGTACGGGCGGCCGAGGCGGCCATGATGCGCACCGTCGGCGACGGGGTGCTGATGCGCCGGGCCGCGGCGGGGCTCGCGCACCACGTGCGGGAGTTCCTCGGCGCGACCTACGGCCGCCGGGTGGTGCTGCTCGTCGGGGCGGGCGACAACGGCGGCGACGCCCTGTGGGCCGGTGCCGAGCTGCGCCGCCGGGGCGCGCACGTCACCGCGGTGCTGCTGGCGCCGGCCCGTGCGCACCCGGC
>NZ_JAMXSG010000388.1:0-4047 GCF_024124365.1 Pseudonocardia sp. McavD-2-B | reverse complement strand
GCGGCGCGGCCCGCTCGGTGCTCGGCCCGGTCGACCCGGGTCTCGCCCGCCGCACCCTGGCCGACCTGGTCGCGCTGCGCCGCGAGGGCCTGCGGGCGCCGCTGCCGCTGCCCACCGACGCCGCCGCCGTCTACGCCCGCAACCGCGCCCGCGGGGTGGTCCCGGCCAACGCGTTCGCCGCCGCGGAGAGCGAGTGGTCGCGCTTCGAGCACGCCGAGGCCCCGCACGTCTTCGTCCGGGGCGCCGCGGGCGGCCCGCTGGTCGTCCGTCCCGAGCCCGGCTCGGGCGGGGAGCCCACCCGCTTCGGGGAGCTCGCCGTCCGGCTGTGGGCACCGCTGCTCGACCACGAGAGGCAGGACGCGCCGTGAGCACCACCAGCGTGTTGTCGGCACCGACCTTCGAGGTCGACGGGCCGCTGCCGACCGGCACCGTCGTGCTGGAGGCGAGCGCGGGGACGGGCAAGACCTACACGATCGCCGCGCTGGCGACCCGCTACGTCGCCGAGGGCGTCGCGGACCTGGACCGGCTGATGCTGGTCACCTTCGGTCGCGACGCCACCCAGGAGCTGCGCGAGCGGGTCCGGGAGCGGCTGGTGGGCACCGAGCGGGCGCTGGCCGCCGTGCAGTCCGGCGCCACCCCGCCGACGCCGGAGGAAGACCCCGTGGTCGCGCACCTGGCCGCCACCGACCCGGCCGAGCTGGAGCGGCGCCGGGCCCGGCTGGCGACGGCGACGGCGTCGTTCGACGCGGCGACGATCGCCACCACCCACCAGTTCTGCATGCAGATGCTGGCCGGGCTGGGCGTGGCCGGGGACAACGACCCGGACGCCGAGTTCGTCGACCACGTCGACGACGTCGTCACCGAGGTCGTCGACGACTTCTACGTGCGCAAGTACGCCGCCCCGAACGCGGGCCGCCCGGCGTTCGACCGGGCCGCGGCCCTGGCGTTGGCCCGCCGCGCCGTCGGCGACCCGCAGGCCGAGCTGGAGCCCCGCGACGCCGACCCGGCCACCCCGGCCGCCACCCGGTACGGCTTCGCCTCCGCGGTTCGCCGCGAGGTCGACGCCCGCAAGCGGCGCTCGCGCATCTACAGCTACGACGACATGCTCACCCGCCTCGCCGCGGCGCTGCGCGACCCGGTCCGCGGCCCCGCCGCCCGGGAGCGGCTGCGGTCGCGGTTCTCGGTGGTGCTCGTCGACGAGTTCCAGGACACCGACCCGCTGCAGTGGGAGATCCTGTCCCTGGCGTTCCACTCCGCCCCCGACACCACGTTGGTGCTCATCGGCGACCCGAAGCAGGCGATCTACGCCTTCCGCGGCGCCGACGTGCACAGCTACCTGCGGGCCGCCGACGCGGCGGCGACCCGGCGCACCCTCTCGACCAACCGCCGCAGCGACGCGGCCCTGCTCACCGCGCTGGACGGGGTGTTCGGCGAGGCCGCCCTCGGGGACTCCGGGATCGTCGTGCACCCGGTCCGGGCCCACCACACCGGGCGGCGGCTGACCGCCCGGCACGACGCCCCGCTGCGGCTGCGGCTGGTCGACCGGGACCGGCTCGACCTGACCGGGCGCGGGCTGGCCCGGGCCAAGGGCGCCCGCGCCGTGGTGGCGCGTGACGTCGCCGTCGACCTGTCGCAGCTGCTCGACGGCACCGCCCGCTTCGCGGGGGGACGGCTGCGCCCCGGGCAGGTCGCGGTGCTGGTGCGGACCAACGCCCAGGGCCTGCTGGTGCGCGACGCCTGCGCCGAGGCCGGGGTGCCCGCCGTGCTCACCGGCTCCACCAGCGTGTTCACCACGCCGGTCGCCGCGGAGTGGCTGACGCTGCTGGAGGCCGTCGAGCAGCCGCAGCGCTCGATGCGGCTGCGCGCCGCCGCGCTGACCCGGTTCGTCGGCCACACCGTCGCCGACCTGTGCGGGCCCGACGCCGAGGGGCTGGTCGACCAGCTCGGCGCGGACCTGCGGGCCTGGCACCAGGTCCTCGCCGAGCGCGGGGTCGCCGCCCTGCAGGAGGCCGTGTTCGCCCGTTACGCCCCGGCCGAGCGCCTGCTGCGCAGCCCCGACGGCGAGCGCGACCTCACCGACGTGCGCCACGTCGGCCAGGTTCTGCACTCCGCGGCGCTGGAACGCCACCTGGGCCCGACGGCGCTCACCGAGTGGCTGCGGCACCGGATCGGCGAGGCCGCCCGCGACACCTCCGCCGAGCGGAGCCGGCGGCTGGAGTCCGACGCCGACGCCGTCCAGATCGTGACGGTGCACCGGTCCAAGGGGCTCGAGTTCCCGGTGGTGTACCTGCCGTTCGCGTGGGACCGCTGGGTCGACGACCGGCCCGAGACGCTGCTCTACCACGACACCCCGCCCGGTGCCGGTGGCCAGCGCCGGCTGCTCGACGTCGGCGGGTCCACCGGGCCGGACCGCACCCGGCGCACCGCGCTGCACCAGGCCGAGGAGGCGGGCGAGGACCTGCGGCTGCTGTACGTGGCGCTCACCCGCGCCTGCAGCCAGGTCGTCGCCTGGTGGGTCCCGGGGACGACGACCGCGGCGGCGTCGCTGCACCGGGTGCTGTTCGGGCACGCCGGTCCCGGCGCGGAGCCGGAACCGACCGCGAAGGTCCCCGGCGACGCGAACGCGCTGGCGTTCCTGCGGGAGCGGCTCGCCCCGGCCGGCGCGTCGGTGGAGACCCTGCACGACCGCGACCCCGCCGACCGCACCCCGGTCCCGCCCGACGCGGGGCTGGCCGTCGCGACGTTCACCCGCACGCTGGACACCGCGTGGCGGCGCACGTCCTACACCGCGCTGACCGCGGCCGCGCACGCCGCGCACCACCCGCACCCGGCCGTCGACGCCGACCCGGAACCGGCCGCGACCGCGCCCGGGGTGCTGACCGAGCCCGAGGACGAGGGCATCGTCGACGAGCCCGACCCCGCCCCGCTGCCCGGTGCGGCCCCCGCCGGGGACGCCACGGCGGGCGCAGCCGGCCCCGCGGCGTTCCCCTCCCCCATGGCCGACCTGCCCTCGGGCACCGGGTTCGGCACCCTGGTGCACGCCGTGCTGGAACACCTCGACACCCGCACGGCCGCCCAGGGCGACGCCGCGCTGCGGGCCGAGGTCGTCGCGCACGTCACCGAGGAGCTGCGCCACCAGCCGGCCGACCTCGATCCCGACGAGCTCGCCGACGCGCTCGTCCCGGTGCTGCGGACCCCGCTCGGGCCGATCGCGTCCGGGCTGGCGCTGGCCGACGTCGCGCCGGGCGACCGGCTGTCCGAGCTGGACTTCGAGCTCCCGCTGTGCGGCGGGGACACCCCGACGGGGCGGCTCACCCTGGCCGGGCTGGCCGCCGCCGTCCGCAGGCACCTCGGGCCCGGCGACCCGCTCCACGGCTACGCCGACCTCCTCGACTCCCCCGACCTCGCCGGACAGCCGCTGCGCGGCTACCTGACCGGCAGCATCGACTCGGTGCTGCGGGTCCGTGACGGCGCCGGGGAACGGTTCCTCGTCGTGGACTACAAGACGAACTGGCTGGGCCCGGTCGGCCCGTCCGGGCGCGACCCGCTGACCGCGGCGCACTACACCGCCGACCGGCTGGCCACGGCGATGGCCGACGCGCACTACCCGCTCCAGGCGCTCCTCTACGCCGTCGCGCTGCACCGCTACCTGCGCTGGCGGCTGCCCGGCTACGACCCGGACACCCACCTCGGCGGGGTCGGCTACCTGTTCCTGCGCGGTATGTGCGGGCCGGACACCCCGGTCACCGGGTCCGGGCCGCTGGCCGCGCCGTGCGGCGTCTTCGCCTGGCGGCCACCCGCCGCCCTGGTCGAGGAGCTGTCGGACCTGCTGGACGGAGGCACCCCGTGACGACGACCGCACCCCCCACCCCGGCGCCGACGGCACCCCCGGCGCCCGAGCGGGACCCGTTCGGTCCGCGGGCCGCCCGCACCGCGACCGGGGTGCTCGCCGCGTTCAACGAGGCCGAGATCCTCGCGCCGGGCGACGTGCACGTCGCCCGGAGGCTCGCCGCCCTCGGCGGGCGCGGCGACCCGACCGCCGCCGAC
>NZ_JAMXSG010000387.1:0-4082 GCF_024124365.1 Pseudonocardia sp. McavD-2-B | reverse complement strand
GGGGCCCGACCGGAGGTCCGCGGTCACCGCGTGGCCCGCTGGCCGGCCGCGGCCGATGCGGCCCCGGTCCTCGTGGGCGCCGGATCCGGCGGCCACGGGGTCCGCGGGCGGACCACCGGCGGCCGGTGGGTCATCGGGGAGGAACCCGGCTCAGAACAGGGCGCGGGCGAGCGCACGCCGGGCCGTGGCGACCCGCGGGTCGTCGGCCGGGAAGAGCTCGAAGAGCCCGACGAGGTGCCCGCGAGCCCGGTCACGGTCCTCGCCCCCGGTCCGGGCGACGGTGCCGACCAGCCGGGTGAAGGCGGCCTCGACCCGGTCGGCGGCCAGCTCGGCGTCGGCCGCGGCGAGCTGGGCGTCGACGTCGTCGGGCGCGGCGTCGGCCCGCTCGATCGACGACGGGTCGGCCTGCTCGGCACGGGCGAGGAAGCGGACCTGCGCCAGCGCCGCCTTCGCCTGCTCGTTGGCGGGCTCGGAGTCGAGGATCCCGGTGTAGGCGGCCTCGGCGGCGGCGTAGTCACCCTGTTCCAGGGCGTCCTCGGCTGCGGTGAAGCGCGGGTCCTCGGGCTCCTCGACGGGCTCGTCCGAACCGGCTGCGGCCGCCCGGCGCTCACCCTCGGCGATGGCCGGCATCCGGTCGCGCAGCGCGTCGAGCAGGGACGTCACCCATTCGGCCACCCGGTCCTCGGGGATCGCGCCGTTGACCGCGTCGACCGGCTGACCGCCGACGAGCACGACCAGCATCGGGACCTGCTGCACGCCGAAGGCCTGGGCGACCCGGGGCTGGGTGTCGATGTCGACCCGGGCCAGGCGCCAGGCGCCGCCGCCGGTCGAGGCGAGCCGCTCCAGCTCGGCCGACAGCTGCTCCTCGCGCGGGTAGCGGCTGGCCCACAGCTCGACGACGACCGGGACCTGCAGCGACGGCTCGAGGACCTCGTTCTGGAAGCCCTGCTCGGTCGCGTCGACGACCCAGGAGCCCTCGCCCCCGCCGGTCGCGGGTGGACCACCCGCGGCACCGCCGGACGGGGCGGGACGATTCGCCGCATCGGCACGGGCCTTCAGCCCGGAGAGGTCGACCGCCCCGGCCATGGCCGAGGACATCGCCGCACGCTGGGCCGCCTGACGAGGATCTGGGCGAGACACGCCGTCCATCCTGGCACGTCCGTGTGTCCGGCGTGACACGCCCCGCCCGGTGACACGCGCCCCCGCGCGACGGGTGCGCCCCGGCCGGTCGGCGTCATCCCCTCGCCGACTCGGGCCCTGTCCGCTTTTGGGCCGTTCCCTCCCCACCCCCGGGCGACGCTCCCCGGCCGGCCGCCCCTGTGCCGTTCGGTCGCCGGGCCCGGCCCGCGGTACGGGGCCGCACGACCGCGGGCGAGGACGACGGTGCTCCCACGATCACCGGACCGGCGGAGCAACACCGGGCGTCGTCACTCGTTGAACACCCTGCAGGGACTCGATGTTGACTCTGCGTGACCGCGGCGGGGCGTTCCCCCGGTTGCCCCACCCCGCGGTTCCCTTCCCCGACAGAACGACCGCCGGCACCCCGGCGCACAACGGAGGGCTCCAACCCGATGAGCAACATGCAGACGACCGACAAGCCGACCCTGGCCTACGCGTCGCTGGCGCTGGGCATCATCGCGATCGCCGCGTTCCTCGTCCCGATCGCCGCCTGGATCCTGGGTGCCGCGGGCCTGGTCGCCGGCTTCCTCGCCTACCGCAAGCCGGGCATGGCCAAGCTCGCCCAGATCGGCATGACCGTCAGCTTCGTCGGCATCCTCGCGGGCGTGTACTACTTCTCGACGATCATGGCGGGCTGACGACGGCCCTCCTCGCGGTACGCCGCGACGACGACACGGCCTCCGGACCCGGTCCGGATGCCCGACGGCCGGTGACGGGTCTCCCGTCACCGGCCGTCGTCGTCCCGGCCCCCGGCGCTCCGGTGACCCCGCCCCGGTGCGCGTCGGCCGGCGGGGCCCGTCGTCAGGCCGGCGCGGCGAGCCCGGCCAGCAGCTCCGCCGTCTCCTCCGGCCGGGTGAGCATCGGGAAGTGCCCGCCCGCGAGCTCCACGAGCCGCGCCCCGACCCGGTCCGCCTCCCGCCGTCCCGCGACGGGGCTGACGACCCGGTCCTCCGCGCACACCACCGACACCGTCGGCACCGCGGGCCACGACGACACCGGGCACGGCTCGGCGAGCAGCGACCAGTCCTGCGGGCGCAGCTCCGCCGCCGCGTCCGCGACCACGGCCCGCCCGTCGCGTCCCGCCGCGTCGAGCTCGTCGGCGACGCCCCGGTAGAGCCCGTCGGCGACCGCCCGTGCGTCCGGCCAGTACGTGCTGACCCCCGGGCCGCGACGGACCTCGGCGTCGTAGCCGGCGACCATCAGGTCGCGCTCGGCACGCATCCGGTCCCGGTAGGGACGACCCGGCTCGGGGACGAGCGCCGCGACCAGGACCAGCGCCCGGACCCGGTCGGCGATCCGGTCGGCGGCCGCGGTGGCCACGAGGCCGCCGAGCGAGTGGCCGACCAGCACGACCGGCGGACCGTCGCCCCGGGGACCGGGCCCGCCCGGCCCGTCGCCGGCCCCGGACAGGACCGCGCCGACGAGCTCGGCGTGGCCGACCCCCGGCTCGTCGGACGGGAGGTCCGGCGCGACCGCCGCCACACCCCGGGCCGCCAGTGCCTCGGCCACCGGCGCCCACGACACCCCGCGGTGCCAGGCGCCGTGGACCAGCACGACCCGTGCCGGACCGGGTCCCCCGGCCCCCGGTCCGGCCGGGGCGCTCACGCGCCGCCCCCGCGCAGGTGCTCCTCGACCCGCTCCACCTTGGCCTGCAGCTGCCCCTGGTACCCGGGCCGGATGTCGGCCTTGAGGACCAGGCTGACCCGCGGCGACACGGCGTTGACGGCCTCGACGGCGCGCTTGACCACCGCCATCCCCTCGTCCCAGGTCTCGGACTCGATCGTGGTGAACATCGAGGTGGTCTCGTTCGGCAGGCCGGACTCGCGGACCACCCGGACGGCCTCGGCGACGGCCGCACCGACGCTGCCGTCCCCGGAGTCCGATCCGGACGGGGCGATGCTGAAGGCGAAGAGCATGCCGACACCGTGCCACGCCCGGTGTGCGGAACGGATCCGGTCACGGCACTTGCTAGCGTCGGGCCATGGCATCCCGCGGGTCGCTCCCCTTCGACCCGATCCAGCGTGCGGCCGAGCTCTGGGAGGAGCGGGTCGGCCCCGCGCGCACGATGGCGACGGTCACCAGCGTGATGCGGGTGCAGCAGATCCTGCTCTCCGCCGTCGACACGGCGCTGCGGCCGCACGGGCTGACCTTCGCCCGCTACGAGGCCCTGGTGCTGCTGGACTTCGCGCGCCGCGGCAGCCTCCCGATGCGGGTGATGGGCGAGCGCCTGCAGCTGCACCCGACGAGCGTGACCAACATCGTCGACCGGCTGCAGGGCGACGACCTCGTCCGGCGGGTGCCGCACCCCACCGACCGCCGCGCCACCCTGGTCGAGCTGACCACCGAGGGGCGTGCCCGGCTGGAGAAGGCCACGGCCGCGGTGACCGGCATCGACTTCGGCCTGTCCGGGCTGGACCCGGCCGAGGAGGAGCAGCTGACCGCGCTGCTGCGCTCGGTGCGCCGCGCCGCCGGCGACTTCGCCTGATCCGCGCACCTCAGCCGGCCCGTCTCCGCCGTCGCGGCCCGCCCGGTGGCGGACCGCCGTGTCCCGGGCCGCGCCAGCTGCGCATCACCGATCCGCGGGGCGGCCGGGGCCACAGCATCCGCCGCACCGCGGCCCGCCCGGCCAGCGCTCCGCTGAGGCCGGACAGACCCACGCACGCCAGGTAGTCGATGAGGTCCACGGGCACGCTCCGGAAGTTTCGGGGGTGGTGGTGACGCGGGTTGCGTCAACGGTGTTGACCCTACGACGGGGCACCGACAGAATCGGTCGCGTGCACGCTCCACCGCCCTCTGCCGACCGGCCCTCCCCCGCCCGGCCCGGTACCGGCGCGGCGCTGCGGGCGGCGCGCGACCGGCGGGGCTGGTCCCAGTCCGAGGCGGCCCGCGCGCTGGCCGCGCTC
>NZ_JAMXSG010000386.1:0-4082 GCF_024124365.1 Pseudonocardia sp. McavD-2-B | reverse complement strand
GGTGGACGGCCGCGAGGGTGCCCGCGGCGCCGCCGTAGGAGACCGGCAGCGCGGTGAGCACCCGGTCGAGGCCGGCGCGGGCCCGGTCCAGCCCGGTGCACCAGGTGGCGGCGACGAGACCGAAGGTGGTCGGCAGCGCCTGCTGGCCGAGGGTGCGGGCGGCGCACGGGGTGTCGCGGTGGGTGGCGGCGAGCGCGGCCGCGGCGTCGGCGCAGGCGGTGAGGTCGGCGACGACGCGGTGCCCGGCCCGTCGGGTGAGCAGCATCAGCGCGGTGTCCATGACGTCCTGGCTGGTGGCGCCCGGGTGCACCGCGCGCTCGGCGCCGGGCTGGATCCGTGCCGCGGCCGCCTTGAGCCGCTTGACCAGCGGGATCACCGGGTTGCCGCCCTCGACCGACTCGGCGGCCAGCGCGTGCGGGTCGACGCCCGCGACGGCGGCGACGGCGCGTTCCACCGCGTCGGCGTCGTGCTCGGTGACCGCGCCCTGCTCGGCGGCGACCGCCGACAGCGCCAGCTCGACCTCCAGCAGGGCGGCGATCCACGCGCCGTCGTCGAGCAGGCCGTCGACCCGGTCGGTGCCGGACAGCGGCCCGAGCAGTGTGTTCGCCATGCGTACAAGTGTACGACCTGCGACCGTCGGGGAGAAGGGACGGCCGGGTCCCCCGGGAGGCAGAATGACCCGACGTGCTGACCCACATCCTGCTCGACCTCGACGGCACCCTCGTCGACTCCGCCCCCGGCATCCTCGGCTCGATGCGCCGCGCGATCGACGAGGTGGGCCTGGACGTCCCCGAGTCCGCGCTCGGCACGCACCTGCTCGGCCCGCCGCTCTACCGCAGCCTGCCCCCGATCCTCGGCGACGAGGGGACCGCCGCCGTGCTGCCGGTGTACCGGCGGATCTACGGGGACGAGGACGGCTGCCTGGACTGCGCGCCCTACCCGGGTGTGGAGGAGCTGCTGCGCGCACTGTCCGCGGCCGGCGTGACCATGGCACTGGCCACCAGCAAGGCGGAGCCGTCCGCTCGGAAGATCCTCGCCCACCACGGCTGGACCGACCTGTTCACCGAGATCGTCGGCGACACCCGTGCCGCGGACCGGCCGACCAAGGGCGCCGTCGTCGCCGAGGCGCTGCGCCGGCTCGGGTCGCCGTCGGGTGCGGACGAGCCGCTGATGGTCGGCGACCGGCTGCACGACGTCGAGGGCGCCGCCGAGCACGGCCTCCGTTGTGTCGGAGCGGGCTGGGGCTACGCCGAGCCCGGTGAACTGGCGGCCGCCGGCGCGGAGACCGTGTACGTCTCGGCGGACGCGCTGCGGGTCGCCCTGCTCGGCTGAGCCCGGCCCCGGCCGTCCCCACACTGCACCGTCCGGGTGAACCGGTCCCGGGCCGGAGCGCATCCGCGGCGGCTCGGGACCGTCACGGCCTCAGCTGAGACGCGCCCCGCGGACCCCTCCGTCCGGCCCGTGCCGGAGATGCGGACGGGCCGCTATACACCGGACATGACGGTCGCCGCGCTCTACCGCTATCCGGTCAAGTCGATGCTCGGGGAGTCCCTGACCCGGGCCACCATCACCGAACGGGGGCTGCTGGGCGACCGCGCCTACGCGGTGCTCGACAACGGGACCGGGATCATCGCCAGCGCCAAGGTGCCCAAGCGCTGGCTCGGCCTGCTCAGCTTCGCGGCCCGGTTCGTCGCCGAGCCGGTGGCCGGGGAGCCGCTGCCTCCGGTCGAGATCACCTTTCCGGACGGCTCGGTCCTGCGCAGCGACGACGAGGGACTGGACGCCGCGCTGTCCGCCGCGCTCGGCCGGGACGTGTCGCTGATCTCGGTGCCGCCGGAGGGCAGCTACTTCGAGGAACTGTGGCCCGACATCGAGGGCCTCACCCCGCAGCAGCTCGCGCCGCGCACGCTCATCGAGGACACGACGACCCGGCACGAGGACTCCGGCGAGATCATCAGCCGGTTCGACATCTCCGCGTTCGGGGCGCCGGGCACGTTCTTCGACCTGTCGTCGCTGCACGTGCTCACCGAGTCGACCCTGGACCGGCTCCGGGAGCTGAACCCGGACGCGACCTTCGACCCGCTCCGCTACCGCCCCAACATCGTGCTGCGCGACGAGGGGACGGGCTTCGTCGAGAACGACTGGCCCGGCAGCACCAGCGCCCTGGGCGACGACGCCCGGATCACGTTCTCCTTCGCCACCATGCGCTGCGTCATGACCACGCTCCCCCAGGGCGACCTGCCCGACGACCCGGACACCCTGCGGACGATCGCGAAGAACAACCGCATCGAGATCCCGCAGGTCGGCGGGGTCTGGGCGTGCGCCGGGGTCTACGCCGAGGTAGCCGCAGGCGGAGAGATCGCCGTCGGGGACCCGCACACCGCCCCCACCCCCGCCTGACCCACGCCGCGCCCGCCCGGCCGACGGTGCGCCGCGACGGCGGCGGTCGCCGAGATGCAGCTCAGCGGGGTACGGGGCACCCTCGGGCCCCGCTGAGCTGCATCTCGACACCGCGGGACGGCGCCCCCTGCCCCGGGGACGTCACCGGGATGCGGTCCGGGGTGGCCGGTCGGCCTCTCGGATACCCCTGAGCTGCACCTCGGCGCACAACCGACGGGTCCCACCCTGTCGGGTGGTGTTCGCATAGCGAACGCTTGTGCGTCTGTCGTACGCCGCGTACCGTCGTCGGCGACGGAGGTGCGTGATGGACAAGGTGGTGGCATCCGCCGCGGACGCGGTCGCCGACATCGGCGACGGGGCGTCGCTCGCGGTCGGCGGGTTCGGCATGTCCGGGGTTCCGACGGTGCTGATCGCGGCACTGCTGGAGCAGGGCGCGACGGACCTGGAGACGATCTCGAACAACCTGGGCGTCGACGGCTTCGGCCTCGGCACCCTGCTCGCCGCCGGGCGCATCCGGCGCACGATCGGCTCCTACGTCGGCAACAACAAGGAGTTCGCCCGCCAGTACCTGGCCGGTGAGCTGGAGCTGGAGCTGACCCCGCAGGGCACGCTCGCCGAGCGGCTGCGGGCCGGCGGCGCGGGCATCCCGGCGTTCTACACCCCGGCCGGGGTCGGGACGCTGGTCGCCGAGGGCGGGCTGCCCTGGCGCTACGCGTCCGACGGCTCGGTCGCCGTCGAGTCCCCGGCGAAGGAGACCCGCGAGTTCGACGGCGTGACCTACGTCCTCGAGCGCGCCCTCACCCCGGACTTCGCGCTCGTCCACGCCTGGAAGGGCGATCGGCACGGCAACCTGGTGTTCCGGCGCGCGGCGCGCAACTTCAACCCGGACTGCGCCGCGGCCGGGCGGACCACGATCGCCCAGGTCGAACACCTGGTCGACCCCGGGGAGATCGACCCCGACGCGGTGCACACCCCCGGTATCCACGTGCACCGCGTGCTGCACGTCCCCGGCGTCGAGAAGCCGGTCGAGTTCAGGACGGTGCGTTGACCATGGCCCTCAACCGTGACGAGATGGCCGCCCGGGTCGCGGCCGAGCTGCCCGACGGCGCGTACGTCAACCTCGGCATCGGCATGCCGACCCTGGTGCCCGGACACATCCCCGAGGGCCGGACGGTCGTCCTGCACTCGGAGAACGGGATCCTCGGCGTCGGCCCCTACCCCACCGACGACGAGGTCGACGCCGACCTCATCAACGCCGGCAAGGAGACCGTCACCGTCGCCGACGGCGCCGCCTTCTTCGGCTCCGCGGAGAGCTTCGGCCAGATCCGGGCCGGGAAGCTCGACGTCGCCGTCCTGGGCGGGATGGAGGTCGCCGCGAACGGCGACCTCGCGAACTGGGCGATCCCCGGCAAGATGATCAAGGGGATGGGCGGGGCGATGGACCTCGTCCACGGCGCGCGCTCGGTGATCGTGATGATGGACCACGTCTCCAAGGACGGGTCCCCCAAGATCGTCGAGCGGTGCTCGCTGCCGATCACCGGCCTGGGCTGCGTCACGAAGATCGTCACCGACCTGGCCGTGATCGACGTGACGCCGGACGGGCTCGAGCTGGTCGAGACCGCGCCCGGCGTCAGCGCCGACGAGGTGCGGGAGAAGACCGGCGCCCCGCTGCGCTGACACCG
>NZ_JAMXSG010000385.1:0-4174 GCF_024124365.1 Pseudonocardia sp. McavD-2-B | reverse complement strand
CCGGGCTGCCCACGAGGCGCCGTCCGCACGCTGCGGGCGGCGCCTCCGCATGTCCGGGGTGCCCCGCTGCGTCGCGGGTCGCCCGGAGCTCAGTCGCGGGCGGGCACCCCGAGCAGGACCTCCAGCTCGCCGAGGGTGGTCTCGGCGCCGGTGTGGCGCACCCCGACCGCCCCGGCCGCGGCGGCGCCGCGCACGCACGCCCCCATGTCGTCGACGACGACGCAGTCCCCCGCGGGCAGGCCCAGCTCCGCCGCGGCGGCGGCGAAGGAGTCCGGGCTCGGCTTGCGGGCCCCGCGGACCGCACCGAGGAGCACCGTGCCGAACGCCGCGGCGACCTCGTCGGGCACCGCGTGCGCGCCGGAGAACAGCGCGGTGCGGATCCCCGCGGCCGCGGCGCGACGGGCGTAGGCGAGCAGCAGGGCCCCGTCGGCGGGGTCGTCGAGAACCCCGCCGTAGTCGACGATCAGGCCACGCAGGGTCCGGGTGTCCGCCACCCGGCCGACGGTACCGAGTGTCGCCGCCTCCCGGGGCGCACCGGGACTCCGCCGCGGCTCGGTGCTGCAGGCTCGCCGCTCGACCGCTCGGCTCGGTGCTGCTGCGGCGCCGCTCGACCGCCGCGGCTCAGTCGAGGGCCCGGCGCAGGAAGCCGCGGATCCCCAGCAGGGTGAACAGCACGATCGCCGCCACCGGGACGAGCACGCACACCCACAGCGGGATGTGCGGGACCTGCGGCACCAGCGACGCGCGGATCCCCTCGCTGACGTAGGTCAGCGGATTCACCGCCGACAGCACCTGGAACCAGCGCAGGTCGGCCAGGGTGAGCCACGGGTACTGCACCGAGCCGGTGAACAGCAGCGGCGTGAAGATCACCGCGAACAGGATGTTGATCCGCCGCGGCGGCACCGCGGTGCCGATGGTGAGCCCCATCGCCGCACCGAGCAGGCTCCCGAGCACGACCATCAGCAGCGCGGGGGCCAGCCCCTCGGCCGGCCACCGGATGTCGATCATCGCGAAACCGATGGGCACCATCAGCAGACTGGCGAGCAGGCCGCGCATCCCCGCGAAGGCGATCTTCTCGACGGCGACGGCCCACACGGGCATCGGCGCGAGCAGCCGGTCGTCGATCTCCCGCGTCCAGGACAGCTCGAACACCAGCGGCAGCGTCACCGCCTGCAGGGCGCCGAACATCGCGTTCAGCGCGATCAGGCCGGGCAGCATGATCTGCCCGTACTCGGGCGACACGAAGCCGCCGCGGCCGAGGACCACGACGAACACCAGCAGGAAGAAGAACGGCTGCACCAGCGTCTGCGCGAGGAACGACGGAAGCTCCCGGCCGGTGACGAACAGATCGCGGCGCAGCACCGCCAGGAAGGCACGCCCGGTCATCGCAGGTCCCTGCCCGTCAGGTCGATGAACACGTCCTCCAGCGTCGCCTGCCCCAGGCTGACGTCGCGCACCGTGGCGCCGCGCCGCCCGAGCAGGTCGACGGCCGGTGCCAGCAGCGCCGCCGGCTCCGCGGTGACCGACAGCCGGAACGCCGACACGGTGCCGTTCTCCCCCGGGCCGCGGCCCGGCGGGGTCTCGGCACGTGCGACACCGCCCAGCCCGGCCAGCGCCACGCGCAGCGTCTCCGCCGCACCGGGTCCGTGGTCGGCGACGATCTCCACGGTCGCGCTGCCCGGCAGCGACCGGACCAGCGCGTCCGGGGTGTCCAGCGCGAGCAGCCGCCCGTGGTCGACGATCCCGATCCGGTCCGACAGCTTGTGCGCCTCGTCCATGTCGTGGGTGGTGAGCACGACGGTCACGCCCTCGTCGCGCAGCCCGCTGATCTGGTCGTGGACGAACAGCCGGGCCTGCGGGTCCAGGCCGGTCGAAGGTTCGTCGAGGAACAGCACCTCCGGGGAGTGCATGAGTCCGCGGGCGATCATGACGCGCTGGGCCTGGCCGCCGGACAGGTCGTCGGCGACAGCCTTCGCCCTGTCGGTCAACCCCATCCGCTCCAGCAGTTCGTCGGCGCGGCGATTGCGCTCCGCCCGCCCGACGCCGTGGTAGGCGGCGTGGAAGACCAGGTTGTCGCGGACACCGAGGGAACGGTCCAGGTTCTGGCGCTGCGGGACGACGGCCAGCTTCGCGCAGACGGCGACGGCGTCGGCGCGCACGTCGAGCCCGGCGACCCGGGCCGTGCCCGAGGTCGGCACCACGCGGGTCGTCAGCACGCCGACGGTCGTGGTCTTCCCGGCGCCGTTGGGCCCGAGCAGCCCGAACACCTCACCCTCGGCCACCGAGAACGACAGGCCGTCGACGGCGTTGCCCTTCGCCTTCGGGTACCGCTTCACCAGGTCGACCACCTCGACCGCGGTCCGTCCCATCGCACTCCCCCGCCGATCACGTCACGTCGGGCCGATCCTGCTCCAGGTCGGCGATCACCGCGAGCAGGTAAGCGCGGACGGCGTCGTCGAGCCCGTCCGACGGCTCCCGCAGCCACGGTCCGCGCCCGTCGGAGCGGGCGTCGCGCCACCGGTCCCGCCCGGCGCCGGTGAGCGCGACGAGCCGGACCCGCCGGTCCGCCGGATCCCCGCGGCGGACCACCAGCCCCGCCGCCTCCAACACGTCGACGACCGGGGTCAGGCTGGTCGGGGCGACCCGGACCCGGGCGGCGAGCTCGCGCTGGGCCAGTCCGCCGCACCGCTCCAGCACGTCGAGGACCGCGAACCCGGTGACACCGAGGCCGTGGCCCCCGGTCCGCCGCCGGCGTTCGGCGAGCACCGCCGCCCCGGCCCGGACGACGAGGTCGGCCAGCGACTCCGCGGGGCCGTCCACCGGGTCGGGAGCCGGCACGAGGCGGGGCGGGGTGAGGTCGATGCGTCCCGGTGGGTGGGGTGCGGGCATCGCGGGAGGGTAGGACGCGGCGGGGCCCGGCGGGGGCGGTCGGGCGGGGCCGGTCGCGTTCGTGAACACCGGCCCCCACCGGAGGGCGGCTCACGACCGGCGGCGCCGGCGCCGCTCGCCTCCGTGGCTCCGTCGGTGCGCCGGACCACGCCGGCCTCATCTGCGCCCTCGGATCGTGCGGTACCGCATCGTGCGGAGCCGGACGGTCCGGTGGCGGATCCGGGCCGGGCCCCGCCGCGGCCGCCGGGGCCGTCGCAGTCTGGCGCCGTGACCCCGACGACGACCGGCACCGCCCCGGCGGGGGGTGCCTCCGGCCCACGGACCGACACCGCCCCCGGCACGCAGGCCGCACCCACGCCACCACCTCCCGGGAACCGGACCCGTCCCGCCCCGGTTGCGGCCGGTCACGCGCGGCACGCGTCCTCGCAGACGGGGACGGCGGCGCCCGCCGTCGCCCCGGCACCGGGCGCCGATACCGGTGCCGTCGACGCGTCCGGTTCCCCGGTCACGTCCGTGCAGGCCGGGGCCGTGGACGGGCAGGCTCCGCCGCCGCCCGGCCCCGGGGAGCTCCTGGTCCGCACCCCCGCCGACGTGCCGGAACCGCTCGCACCGGGGGTCGTCGTCGTCCTGCCGGGTGGGTTCCGGATGTCCGCCGGACCGGCGCCCGCACCGCGCGAGGCGGTCCGCCCCGTCCCGGCGCCGACGGTGCCCGAGGACGCCTCCCCGGCCGACGCCGAGCGGGTCCGGGCCCCGGCCCACGGGATCGTCCGGCTGCTGACCGAGGTGCTCGCCGGGCGCCGCCCGCCGGACGGGGTCACCGCCGTCACCACCCCGGCGGTGCGCCGCTACCTGACCGCGGCCCGGATCGTGCACCCGGCGCGCCCGTCCCGTGGCCGGCCGGGCCCCGGAGGACGGGTCGGTGCCCCCGGCTGCGGGAGCC
Source organism: Pseudonocardia sp. McavD-2-B (assembly GCF_024124365.1). Taxonomy (NCBI): domain Bacteria; kingdom Bacillati; phylum Actinomycetota; class Actinomycetes; order Pseudonocardiales; family Pseudonocardiaceae; genus Pseudonocardia; species Pseudonocardia sp. McavD-2-B. The sequence goes on along the minus strand of NZ_JAMXSG010000385.1, from coordinate 345 downwards.
CGGGCGGCTCGACCGCGCGCCGGACGCCGCGGGTGCACGTCGGTCTGCCCCGGCCGGACGTGGCCGAGGTGTGCGCGACCGTCACCGTCGCCGGTCGGGTGCGTGCCCTGGCGCTGCGGCTGGACCGGGCGCCGGACGGCCGGTGGCTCGCCACCGCCGTCCGGCTCGTGTGAGGCGCGGCGCGGCCGACCCCGGCCGGGTGCGGTTACCCGTCGCGGCGGACCTGCTGCGTGCCCTGACCCGTGCGGGGCGTCGCGACCGCGGGGCACGACCGAGGGAACCGGCACGACCGAGGGAACCGGCACGACCGCGACCGCGGAACCGGCGCCGCCGGCGGGACCCCCC
>NZ_JAMXSG010000384.1:0-4176 GCF_024124365.1 Pseudonocardia sp. McavD-2-B | reverse complement strand
CGCCTTCCCCGGCGGCGGCTCCCGCGAGTCGCTCGACCCGCACGTCGTCCCGCAGTTCGTCGACCAGGTCCGGGCCAGGGCCACCTTCGACACGCTCACCGGGTGGTCGCAGGACATGACCGCCGAGCCCCGGCTGGCCGAGTCCGTCGAGCCGGACGCCGCCGGCACGCGCTGGCGGATCCGGCTGCGTGACACCCGCTGGCACGACGGCCGCCCGCTGACCGCCGACGACGTCCTGTTCACCTTCCGGCGCATCGCCGACCCCGCCACGACCGCCTCGGCCGCGTCGCTGTTCACCCGGGTCGACCTCACCGCGAGCCGGGCCGCCGGACCGCGCGAGGTCGAGGTCGTCCTCACCGCGCCGGACTTCACCTTCCCGCTCTGGCTGGGCGCGCCCGGCAGCGAGATCGTCGCGGCGGGCACCACCGGGTTCGCCACACCGGTCGGGACCGGGCCGTTCCGGTTCGTGTCCTTCACCCCCGGCGGCCCCACCGTCTACACCCGCAACGACGCCTACTGGGACGGCGCCCCGCCCGCCCCGGGGCTGGAGCTCACCCCCATCGACGAGGAGCAGGCCCGTCTCGGGGCGCTGCTGTCCGGCCAGGTCGCCTACGCCCACGACCTGCGTCCGGCGAGTGCCCGCCAGGTGGAGGCCCAGGGCGGGCGGGCCACCCTGCTCACCGCACCGCAGTCGACCACCCAGTTCCTCAACCTGCGTGTTGACCGGCCACCGTTCGCCGACCCACGGGTGCGGGAGGCCGTGCGGCTCGGCATCGACCGCGAGGCGCTGGTCCGGGTGGTCCTGCTCGACACCGGGCAGGTCGGCGCCGACCTGTTCGGCGGGCCGGACCTGGAGTACTACCCGGCCGGTGCGACGGCGGCCCCGCGCGACGTCGGGCGCGCCCGGGCACTGCTGCGCGAGGCCGGGGCCGAGGGGCTGGCGTTCGAGCTGCAGACCTCGGGCAGCGACCCGAACTTCCAGCCCGCGGCCACACTCGTCGCCGAGCAGCTGCGCGAGATCGGCCTGGCCCCGACCCCGCGGGTGCTCGACGCCCCGACCTACTTCACCACCGTCCGCACCTCCGGGGTCGCGTCGTTCACCCGCACCGGGGCGCTGCCGATCCCCGACTTCATCGGGCGTCGCCGGCTGTCGTCCGCCGACAACTCGAACTACACCGGCTACCGGAGCGCCGAGGTCGACCGGCTCTACGCCCAGGCCGTCGCCAACCCCGACGAGAGCGTCCGCGGGGCGGACCTCACCCGGATCCAGACCCTGCTGCGCGACGAGTCGGGGGCACTGGTGTGGGGGCTGTCGGACTGGAACGTCGGTGTCGCCGCGGGGGTCACCGGGATCGAGGCCGCCAAGCCCAACAGCCACCTGTGGGGCCGCTTCGACAAGGCCGCCGCCGGATGAGCACCGGCGCGGCCCCGCCCGTCGTCGACGCCCGGGGCGGACGTTCCCCCGCCGGACGGGTGGCGGTCGCGGCCGCCCAGCTGCTCGCCGCCGTCGTGGCGATCTTCGCGCTGACGACGCTGCTGCCCGGCGACGCGGCCGAGGTCGTCCTGGGGCCCGACGCGACCGACGAGCAGGTGGAACGGCTGCGCACCGAGCTGGGTACCGGCCTCCCGGCCGCGGAGCGGCTCGGCGATTGGCTCGGCGGGCTCGTCACGGGCGACCTGAAGACCTCGCTGGTGACCGGGCGGCCCGTCGTCGACGAGGTGGCGGACCGGCTCGGGAGCACCGTGCTGCTCGCCGCGCTGGGGCTCGCGGTCATGGTCCCGCTGGGCGTCGCCGTCGGCACCGCGGCGGGACGCAGGCCGGGCAGCGTCGTGGACCGGGTCTCCACGGCGACGGTGTCGGCGCTGCAGGCCGCCCCGCAGTTCGCGACCGGGCTGCTGCTGGTCGGGCTCTTCTCGCTGCAGCTCGGCTGGCTCCCCGCGACCGCGGGCGGCGGGTCCCTGCTCAGCCCGGCGGTGCTGGTGCTGCCGGTCGTCGTGCTGGTCGCGGCGCAGCTGGGGTGGCTGTCACGCCAGATCCGCCAGGGCGTGCTGCAGACCGATCGGGCACCGCACGTCACCCACCTGCGCCGGCTCGGCCTGCCCGAGCGCGACGTGCTGCTGCGCCACGTGCTCCCCGGCGGGCTCGCGCCGTCGGTGCAGCAGCTCGCCCGGATCGTCGAGGGCACGCTCGGCGGGGTCGTCGTCGTCGAGGCGCTGTTCGCGTTGCCCGGGGTGGGGGCCGGGGTGGTCGATGCGGTGCAGAACCGCGACATCCCGCTGATCCAGGGCTACGCGCTGCTCGCCGCCCTCGTCACCATCACGGTCAACCTGGTGGCCGACGTGGCGACCGCACGGCTGAGCCCGGTACGGGAGGACGAGCCGTGAGCCGGGTGCCGGTGACGACCGCGGTCGCCGCGCTGCTCGCCGGGGTGCCGCTGCTGTGCGCCGTCGCCGGGCCCGTCCTCGCGCCGCTGCTCCCGGTCCCGGGCGGGTCCGGCGCGCTGCTCCCGCCCGGGCCGGGGCACCCGCTGGGCACCGACGCGCTGGGCCGCGACGTGCTGACGCTCGCGCTCACCGGTGGCACCACCGTCGTCACGCTCGTCGTCGGCACGCTGGTGCTGGCCTACGCGGCCGGGGTCCCGCTGGGGCTGGTGCTCGCCGCGTCCGGGCGCCGGTGGGCGGTGCTGCTCACCCAGCGGACGCTGGACGTACTGCTGGTCCTGCCGTCGTTGCTGGTGCTGCTGGTGCTCGCCGGCACCGGACGGCGCGGTGTCGGCTGGCTGCTGGTCGCCACCGCGCTGCTGCAGCTGCCCGCGGTCGTCCGGGTGGTCCGGGGGGCCGCCGGGGCCCCCGCGCGGCGGGTGGCGCTGGAGACGATGACGCAGAACGGCGAGCGGTGGTGGCGGATCCACCTCGCCGAGACCGGGCGGTTCGTCGCCGGGCCGGTGCTCGTCGACGCCGGGACGCGCGGCGTGCTCGTGCTGACCGTGCTGACCAGCGCGAGCTTCCTCGGGGTCGGGCTGCCACCGGACACCGTCGACTGGGCGGTGGTGATCGAGCAGAACGCGGCGTCGCTGTTCCTCGCCCCGTACGCGCTGCTGGTGCCGGCGGGTCTGCTCGTGGCGCTCGCCGCGGGGACGAACGTGCTGGTGGACCGGCTCGCGGACCGGACGGGGGCGGTCGTGTGAGCGCGCTGTCGGTCCGCGGGCTGACCGCACGCACCGTCGACGGGACGGTGCTCCTCGACGGCGTCGACCTCGACCTCGCGCCGGGTGCGGTGCTCGCCGTCGTCGGGCCGTCCGGGGCGGGGAAGTCGACGCTCGGGCTGGCGGTACTCGGCGAGGCCGCCACCGGGGTGGCGCTCGACGGGTCGGTACGGATCGGGCCCGCCGAGCTGCTCGGCGTCGCCCCGCGGGAGCTGCGGACGCGCCGCGCCGGGCGGGTCGGGCACCTCCCGCAGCACCCGGGCCGGGTCCTGGACCCGGTGCGTCGGGTCGGGCCGGTCCTCGACGAGCTCGCCGCGACCGTGCACGGTCGCGGTCGACGGCACCGGACCGCCCGGGCCCGGGCGGTCACCGAGGCCTGCGAGCGGGCCGGCCTCGGAGCCGAGCCGCACCTGCTCCGCCGCCACCCGCACCGTCTCTCCGGCGGGCAGCAGCAGCGGGTCGCGCTGGCCCAGACGCTGGTGACCGGGCCGGCCGTCGTCGTCCTCGACGAGCCGACCACCGGACTGGACCCGGTCACCACCGACGCGGTGCTCGACCGGCTCGCCGTGCTGGCCGCCGGCTCCACGGCGCTCGTTCTGCTCACCCACGACCTCGACGCCGTCCGCAGGCTCGCCGCCGCCGTCCCGGTGACGCTGCTGGAGCTCGCCGCGGGCCGGGTCGTGCGCACCGGCCCGGCCGCCGCGCTGCTCGGTGCACCCGCCCCGACCGCGTCCCCGCCACCACCGGCGGCGGTCGGGGCGATGCTCGAGGTGACGGGTCTGGGGGTCCGGGCCGCGGGCGGGGCGCAGCTGCTGTCCGGGGTGGACCTCGCCGTCGGACGGGGCGGGTTCGTCGCGCTGACCGGGCCCTCGGGGGCGGGCAAGACGACGCTCGGCCGGGCCCTGGCCGGGCTGACCCCCTGCTCGGGGACCGTCCGCGTCGGCGGCCGGGACCCGGCGGGCGACCGGCG
>NZ_JAMXSG010000383.1:0-4182 GCF_024124365.1 Pseudonocardia sp. McavD-2-B | reverse complement strand
GGGGCGCCCGCCGCAGCGGACCCCGTCGCGACCGCGCGACCCCGCGTCGGCGTCCGGCCGCCGCGGCAGGCGCGACCGACCGGGACGCCACGGCCGCCGTGCCCGAGGGCACCGGGCCGGACCCGGTCGAGGAGAGCACCACCCCCCGTGGCCGGCGCCGCGGAGAGGGCCGTGGCCGGGGGAGACGTCGGGGTGAGGACGTCACCCCACGCGTCGAGACACCGCAGGAGCAGGAGACCCGCGCCCGCGACATCTGCCTGCGCCTGCTCACCGACCGCGCCCGCACGGTCAAGGAGCTCGGCGACGCGCTGCGTCGCAAGGAGATCCCCGACGAGGTCGCGCACCGCGTCCTCGACCGGTTCGACGAGGTCGGACTCGTCGACGACCAGGCCTTCGCCGAACAGTGGGTCCGGTCCCGCCACCGCCACCGCGGCCTCGGCAAGCGGGCGATCGCGATGGAGCTGCACCGCAAGGGCGTCGACCGCGAGATCGCCGACGAGGCGCTCACCGGCATCGACGACGAGTCCGAACGTGACCGGGCCCGCGAGCTCGTCGTACGGCGGCTGCGGAGCCTGCCCGTCGGGAGCCGCGAAGAGCGGCAGTCCAGCGCCCGCAAGCTGGTCGGCATGCTCGCGCGCAAGGGTTACGGGCCCGGGGTCGCCTACGGGGTGGTCAAGGAGGAGATCGCCGCCGCCGGTGCGGAGGCCGACGAGCTGGGCGAGGCCCCGCCCGAGGACTGACCGTCCCGGGACGGGGCCCCCGCCCGGTCACGACCGCACCACGCGCCCTCCCGGGCAGCGGGGCGACCGCCGCGACCCCCGCGCCCGCCGCGACCGGCGGCGTCGTCGCCGGGTCGGACAGCGCACCCGGAGCCCGCGGGATCCCGCCGGCCGGGGTACCGCCCTCGGATGGCGCGTCCACGGCGCACTGGAGCTGCTCCAGGCCGGTGACCAGCCAGTTCAGCCCGTGGTCGCGGGCCCGCTCGGCGGTCGCCTCGACCGGCCCGGTACCGGGGGCGCAGCCGACGTCACGGCGCCCACCCCGGCGCCCGCGCCGCCGAGCAGCACCACGAGCACCCCGGCACGGCACCCGCCCGACGCCTGCGGCGGCGACGCCGCGACGGCTCCGGTGCGATCTCGACAGTGGTCTCGACCGCGCTCATCGCCGCACCGCCGGACCCGGAGTGGACCGGTCCCGCCCGCGGGTCGCCCCACCGCCGTCGTCCCCGGGGTCGGGGCCCCCGGCGGGACCAGCGTCTCCAGCGCCATGCACCGTCTCCTGCGTCGTGGCGGCACGATCCGCCACCGCGGGTGCCCCTTCCGGTCGTTGCGCAGAGCAAGCCCAGAGGGCGCTGAGCGATCACCGAGAGTCCACATTCGAGCCGCACGGCGGAGATCCGGTTCTGCGTGCCGATCAGGGATGCGTAACCGGTGACTGCGTGCATAGGATGCCCGCCGAGCCGCAGTTCGTGATCGGCGAACGGCGCGGGGAGTCGATCCCGGGAGGGTGTTCGTGAGGATCCGAGGACGAGTGGCCGGCGCCGCGCTGGCGGTGACGGCGCTGTTCGCGCCGGCGGGCTGCGGCGGGGGAGCCGGGGGCGGCGGGACCGCCGCGCAGCCGGGCGGCGAGACGCAGGGCGGCACGCTGACGGTGTTCGCCGCGGCGTCGCTGACCGGTACGTTCGGTGACCTGGAGAAGAAGTTCGAGGCCGCCAACCCGGGCACGGACGTGGTGTTCAACTTCGCCGGGTCCTCGGCCCTGGCCCAGCAGATCAACCAGGGCGCCCCGGCCGACGTGTTCGCCTCGGCCGACCAGAACAACATGACCAAGGTGACCGACGCGGGCAACGCCCAGGGGCAGCCCGAGGTCTTCGCCACCAACACCCTGCAGATCGCGGTCGCGCCGCAGAACCCGAAGCAGATCGCGTCGCTGCAGGACCTGAGCAGGCCCGGCCTGCGGACCGTGGTCTGCGCCCCGCAGGTGCCGTGCGGCTCGGCGACGGAGAAGGTGGAGAAGGCCGCCGGCGTGGACATCACGCCCGTCTCCGAGGAGCAGGACGTCAAGTCGGTGCTGCAGAAGGTCACCACCGGCAACGCCGACGCCGGGGTCGTCTACCGGACCGACGTCGCCGCGTCGACGGGGCAGGCGCAGGGCGTCGACATCCCGCAGGCGTCGGAGGCGGTCAACCAGTACCCGATCGTCGTCTTGAAGAACACGAAGAACGCCGAGCCGGCGCAGAAGTGGGTGCAGTTCGTGAACGGCGACGAGGGCCGTCAGGTCCTCGGGGCGGCCGGCTTCGGCGCCCCCTGACCCCGGTTCAGGGCACGGGGACCGACACCCGTCCCACGAGCCACGGATAGGAGTCCGACAGGGCCTGGGAGAACAGGTCGAAGTCGTGCCCGCCCCCGGGCACGATCACCAGCCGGTTCTCGACACCGGCCCGGGTCGCCACCGCCGACAGCGTGTGCGCGGCGGCGGCCGGATCGGTGTCGGCGTCACCCGCCTCGAACCAGCCGGCGATCCCGGGGGCCCGGTTCGCGGCCAGCAGCGTCGCCGGGTCGTGTGCGGCGAACGCGGTCTGCGACCCGCCGAACAGCCCGGCGACGGTGTCCGGGACTCCGCCGTTGGAGTCCCCGACCCGCGGGCCGAGCAGTCCGGCGTAGTCACCGAACGTGGCGAACACCGTGGGATGGCGCAGCGCCAGCATCGCCGCGCAGCTGCCGCCCTCGGACAACCCCGCCACCGCCCACGACGGCCCCGGCGGCCGCGTCCCCAGCAGCCTGCTCACCACCCGGGGCACGTCGCGGGTCAGGTAGGTCTCGACCTTCGCCGTCGGGGTGTCGACGCACTCGGAGTCCGCGGTGTAGGTGCCGTTGACGTCGGGCATCACCAGGATCGGTGCCACCCCGTGGTGCTGGGCGGCCCAGGCGTTCGCGACGTCGGCGGCGCCCCCGGAGTCCACCCAGTCCACCGGACGGCCGGGGGTCCCGTGCAGCAGCACGATCACCGGCAGCTGTGGCCGGGGCCGTTCGTACCAGGCGGGCGGCACCCACACGACCGCGGGCCGGGCCGCGAAGTGCGACGCCGTCCCCGGGATTGGGATCTGCACGACCTGACCGGTCGCCGGGACCTTCCGGCTCAGCAGCAGCTGGGCGACCCCGATCCCCTCCGCCGGTCCGGTCCCGGCCACGTCGCCGACGGTCCGCAGGTAGTCCAGACCGGCGTTCACCCCGACCAGGGCGCTCGCCGGCAGCACCACCGCGACGACGCCCGCCGCGCCCAGCCGGGCGAGGATCCGCAGCGACCGGTACCGGGACCGCCCGGCCCGCCGGACCCCCAGGACGACCAGCACGAGGACCACCACACCGGCGAGGACGAACCCCGTCACGAACTGCCACGTGGTGATCGGGACCGCGTCGATCCCGGTGGTAACGGCGTCCATGGACCGCTCTCCTCGTGTCGTGCCCGCGAGATCATCCCCTGCCGCTGTGAGTCCCGGGTGAGAACCCGGTGAGGATCTGTTGAGTCCACTGTCCGGAGCGGTGACGCCGGTCCTGGCGTCGCCGGTGTGGAGTCGACGATCGTCGGGCTGCCGGCGCACATCCCGCTGGTGCACGGCGTCGTGGTGCTGGTCCCGCTGACCGCCCTCGGACCGGTGCTGGTCGCGGCCGGCCCGCGCCACGGGTGCGTCTGGTCTGGCCGACCGTGGTGCTCGCCGCGGCCACCCTGGCCCTGGTCCCGGTGACCACCGAGGCGGGGGAATGGCTGGAGCACCGACTGCCGCGGACCCCGCTCACCCGGGCCCACGCCGAACTGGGCGACGGGCTGGTGCCGTGGGTCGCCGGGCCGGCCGTGGTCGCCGTCGTGGTCGCGGTGCGCACGTCGTGGCGGTCCGGGCCGGGCGTCGCGTCCCCGCGACGGACGGCGGCGGGGCCCCGGAGGTCCCGGCCGGGACGGCGCCCGGCGGGACCGTCATGACGGTGGTCGTGGCCGTGCTGGCCGTCGTCGTCGCGGTCGGGGCGGTGGTGACGACGGTACGGATCGGGGACTCCGGGGCGCGTGCCGCGTGGACCGGCCAGGTCGCCGAGCAGCCGCTGGGCGGGTCGCAGGGGGAACCGGACGGCGGCTGACCGCCCGCCCCCTGACACCCCGGCGCGCCGCTCAGCGTGGCGCGCCGTGCCA
>NZ_JAMXSG010000382.1:0-4192 GCF_024124365.1 Pseudonocardia sp. McavD-2-B | reverse complement strand
AGGCGTTGCCGACCGCGGAACGGGCCCGGGCGCTCGTCGAGGCGGTCCGCGGCGAGGCGGCGGCCACCCTCGGCCACGACGGCGCCGACGCGATCCCCGCCGGGCGCGCCTTCCGCGACGTCGGGTTCGACTCGGTGACCGCGGTGGAGCTGCGCAACCGGCTGCGTGGCGGGCTCGGGCTGCCGCTGCCCGCGGCGCTGGTCTTCGACCACCCGACACCCACCGACCTGGCCCGCCACCTGGGGACGCTGCTGTTCGGCGACACCCCCGGCGAGCAGGGCACCACCCGCACCGACGACCCCGACGCCCACATCCGTGAGGTCCTCGCCTCCGTCCCCATCGGACGGCTGCGGCGGGCGGGCCTGCTGGACATGGTGCTGGGCCTCGCCGATGCCGAACCCGGTGCCGCCGACGACCCCGACCCCGACGCGGGCCGGACCGACGACGGCGGCGCGGAGTCCCTCGACGACATGGATGCCGAAGCGCTGCTGCGGCTCGTCACCGAGAACTCGGCGAACTGACCTCGGCGAACTGAACGACAAGCAGGAGATTCTGATGAGCACGTCGGACCAGAAGTACGTCGAGGCACTCCGGTCGTCCCTCAAGGAGGTCGAGCGGCTCCGCAGGCAGAACGAGCAGCTGGTCGCCGCCGCGTCCGAGCCGGTCGCGGTCGTCGGCATCGGCTGCCGCTTCCCCGGTGGCGTCGCCTCGCCGGAGGACCTGTGGGACGTCGTCGCGCACGGCCGGGACGTCCTCGGGCCGTTCCCGACCGACCGCGGCTGGGACCTCGACGCGCTCGCCGGTGACGGCGAGGGCGGCAGCCTGGCCCAGGTCGGCGGCTTCGTCGACGACGTCGCCGGCTTCGACCCGGGCTTCTTCGGGATCTCCCCGCGCGAGGCCGTCGCGATGGACCCGCAGCAGCGGATCCTGCTGGAGATCACCTGGGAGGCGCTGGAGCGGGCCGGCATCGACCCGACGTCGCTGCGCGGCACCGACACCGGGGTCTTCGTCGGCACCACCGGCCAGGACTACGGCGAGGTGATCCGCGCCTCCGACGAGGACGTGGCGGTCTACTCGACCACCGGGCACGCCGCGAGCGTCATCTCCGGGCGACTGTCCTACACCCTGGGCGCCGAGGGCCCGGCGGTCACCGTCGACACCGGCTGCTCGTCGTCGCTGGTCGCCATGCACCAGGCGGTGCAGGCGCTGCGGGCCGGGGAGTGCTCGACGGCGCTGGCCGGTGGCGCGTCGGTGATGGCCACCCCCGGCCCGTTCGTCGCCTTCACCGCCCAGAGCGGGCTGGCCGCCGACGGCCGCTGCAAGCCGTTCGCCGACGGCGCGGACGGCACCGGCTGGGCCGAGGGCGCCGGGATGCTCGTGCTGATGCGGCTCTCCGACGCCCGCCGGCAGGGCCGCGAGGTCCTCGCGGTCCTGCGCGGGTCCGCGATCAACCAGGACGGCGCCTCCAACGGCCTGACCGCCCCCAACGGCCCGTCCCAGCAGCGGGTGATCCGGGCCGCGCTGGAGAGCGCGCGGCTGGGCTCCGGTGACGTCGACGCCGTCGAGGCGCACGGCACCGGCACCACCCTGGGCGACCCGATCGAGGCGCAGGCCCTGCTCGCGACCTACGGCGCGGACCGCGCGACCCCGCTGCTGCTGGGCTCGGTGAAGTCCAACATGGGCCACACCCAGGCCGCGTCGGGCGTCGCCGGCGTCATCAAGATGATCATGGCGCTGCGGCACGGGGTGCTGCCCCGCAGCCTGCACGCCGAGCGCCCCTCGGCCGACGTCGACTGGACCGCGGGCGCCGTGGCACTGCTCGACGCTGCCGTCGACTGGCCGGAGACCGGCCGCCCGCGCCGGGCAGGGGTCTCCTCGTTCGGGATCAGCGGCACGAACGCCCACGTCATCCTGGAGCAGGCCCCGCACACCGACGCGCAGGCACCTGCCGCCGAGGTGTCCGCCCCGGCGGTGGTGCCGTGGCCGCTGTCCGCACGCACCGCCACCGCACTGGACACCCTGCGGGCCCGGCTCACGGGATCGGTCACCGCACTGAGCCCGCTCGACGTCGGTGCCTCGCTGGCCACCGGCCGTGCGACCTTCGAGCACCGCGCCGTGCTGCTCGGCTCCGGGGACGAGGTCACCGAGATCGCCCGCGGTGTCGCGGGGGAGGGCCTGACCGCGCTGCTGTTCTCCGGGCAGGGCTCCCAGCGCCTGGGCGCCGGCCGGGAGCTGCACGCCCGCTTCCCGGTGTTCGCCGAGGCGTTCGACGAGACCGCCGCGCTGCTCGACGCGGCGCTGCCCGACAACGACGCCACCCTGCGTGAGGTCCTGTGGGGCACCGACGCCGAGGCGCTCGACGACACCGGCCGGGCGCAGCCCGCGCTGTTCGCGATCGAGGTCGCCCTCTACCGCCTGGTCACCTCGCTGGGCGTGGTCCCGGACCTCGTCGGCGGGCACTCGATCGGCGAGATCGCCGCCGCGCACGTCGCGGGCGTGCTGTCCCTCGACGACGCCGCCACGCTCGTCGCCGCCCGCGCCCGGCTGATGGCCGCGCTGCCGCGCGGCGGCGCGATGCTGGCCGTGGGCGCGACCGAGGACGAGGTCGCACCCCTGCTCACCGCCGGTGTCTCGCTCGCCGCGGTCAACGGGCCGTCGTCGGTCGTGGTGGCCGGGGACACCGACGGGATCGCCGCCGTCGAGGAGCACGCCCGCGCCCGGGGGTGGCGCAGCACCCGGCTGCGGGTCAGCCACGCGTTCCACTCGCCGCTGATGGAGCCGATGCTCGCCGAGTTCCGGGCCGTCGCCGCCGGACTCACCTACCACGAGCCACGGATCCCGGTCGTCTCCAACCTGACCGGCTCGGTCGCCGAGGTCGCCGACATCTGCTCCGCCGACTACTGGGTGCGCCACGTCCGCGGCACCGTCCGCTTCGCCGACGGCGTCACCGCCCTGGCCGCGCGCGGCGTCACCACCCTGGTCGAGCTCGGCCCGGACGGCGTGCTCTGCGGCATGGCGCAGGAGTCCCTGCCCGAGGGCGCCGTCGCCGTACCGCTGCTGCGCCGCGACCGCCCCGAGGAGCTGTCGCTGGTCACCGGACTCGCCACGGCCCACGTCCGCGGGACGACCGTGGACTGGGCCCGGCTCTTCGACGGCACCGGTGCGTCCCGGGTCGACCTGCCCACCTACCCCTTCGAGCACACCCGCTACTGGCCCGCGCCCGTCCGGGGCGCCGCCGACGTCACCGCCGCCGGGCTGACCACCGCCGACCACCCGCTGCTCGGTGCCGCCGTCGAGCTCGCCGGTGACGACGGCGTGCTGTTCACCAGCAGGCTCTCGGTCCGCACCCACCCGTGGCTCGCCGACCACGGCGTGCAGGGACGTGCGCTGCTGCCGGGTACCGCGTTCGTCGAGCTGGCGGTGCGCGCCGGTGACGAGGTCGGCTGCACCCGGGTGGAGGAGCTGACCCTGGCCGCGCCCCTCGTGCTCCCCGAGCGCGGTGGCGTGCGGGTGCAGGTCCGCGTCGGTCCGGCGGACGCCCGTGGCCGCCGCACCCTCGGCGTGTTCTCCCGGCCGGAGGACGCCGACGGCCTGCCCTGGTCGCAGCACGCCACCGGTGTGCTCGGCTCGGGAACGACGGCGCCCGACGGGCTCGACACGACCGCCTGGCCGCCCGCCGGCGCCGAGCCGGTCGACCTCGAGGGCTGCTACGAGCGGCTCGCCGGGATCGGCTTCGACTACGGGCCCTCCTTCCGGGGGCTGCATGCCGCGTGGCGCCGCGACGGCGAGGTGTTCGCCGAGGTCACGCTGCCCGACGGCGCCGGGACCGACACGACCGGTTTCGGCCTGCACCCCGCCCTGCTCGACGCCGCGCAGCACGCCGCCGCCTACGGCGACCTGGGTGCGATCAGCCGTGGCGGCCTGCCCTTCACCTGGGAGGGCGTCCAGCTGTTCGCCGCGGGCGCCGGCACCGTCCGCGCCCGGATCGCGGCCACCGGCGAGGACACCGTGTCGATCACGGTGTTCGACGCCGCGGGCGGGCCCGTGCTGACGGCGGACTCCCTGGTCTCCCGCGAGGTCCCGGCCGACACCGGCGCCGACCGGTACGACGACGCACTGTTCCGCCAGGACTGGGCGCCGCTGGGCGGCCCCGCCGGCCGGACCCCGGCGGCGGTCGCCGTCGTCGGCGCCG
>NZ_JAMXSG010000381.1:0-4194 GCF_024124365.1 Pseudonocardia sp. McavD-2-B | reverse complement strand
CGCGGGCCGTCCCGCCGCCGCGTCGCGGCGGCGCCGGGCCGGCTGAGCGGGCCCGGCCGACGGCCGCCCGGGCGGCGCGCCGTCGCTGTGGGTGAGCGGCGCGTGGTCCGGGTGTCGCCACCCGGGGAGCGACGGGGGATCGTCCGGGCCGGTGACGTCGCGGTCTCGCGCGGCGTGCCTGCGTGGTCACGGACGTCCCACCTGTCACAGTGCGCCACATGAAGCTGTCCGGCCTGCTGCACCGTTCCCGACCGGAGCTGCCGGGCCTGACCGGCCCGGCCCGCGCCGACCGTCGTATCGAGTCGGTGCTCCGGCGCCTGCGCCCCGGCGACATCGCCGTGATCGACCAGGTCGACCTGGACCGGGCGACCGCGGACGCGCTCGTCGCCGCTCGGGTCGCCGCGGTCGTCAACGCCGCCCCGTCGATCTCCGGCCGGTTCCCGAACCTCGGCCCGCAGGTGCTCGTCGAGGCGGGCATCCCGCTCGTCGACGACTGCGGTCCCGACACCCTGCGCGCGGTCAAGGACGGCATCCGGGTGCGGCTGCACGACGGCGTGCTCTACACCGGCGAGCAGCCGCTGTGCGAGGGCCGGGAGCAGACCGAGGACACCGTCGCCGACGCCCTGGACGAGGCCAAGCAGGGCCTGACCCACCAGCTCGAGGCGTTCGCCGCGAACACCATCGAGTTCATGCGCCGCGAGCGCTCGCTGCTCCTCGACGGGCACGGCGTCCCCGAGGTCGACGTCGCCCTCGACGGGCGGCCGGTGCTCGTCGTCGCCGCCGGGTTCGAGCACCTCGCCGTGCTGAAGCGGCTCAAGGCCTACATCAAGGAGTACCGGCCGGTACTCGTCGGCGTCGGGGCGGGCGCGGACGCGCTGCTCAACGCGCGCCACCGCCCGGACCTCATTGTCGCCGACCCGTCCGAGGTGTCGAACCAGGCGCTGACCAGCGGCGCCGACGTCGTCGTCCCTGCCTTCCCCGACGGGCACGCCCCGGGGCTGCACCGGGTGCAGGACCTGGGCGCCAGCGCCGTGACGTTCCCGTCGATGGCCAACCCCGAGGACCTCGCCCTGCTGCTCGCCCACCACCGCGGCGCCTCGATGATCGTCACGGTCGGGTTGTCGGCGTCGATGGGGGAGTTCCTCGACCGCGGGCGGTCGGGCAGCAACGCCTCGACGTTCCTGACCCGGCTGCAGGCGGGGGGCAGCGTCGTCGACGGCGCGATGATCGCCCAGATGTACCGGAGCCGGACCTCGTTCGCCCCGCTGCTGCTGCTCGTCGCGGCCGCGGTGGTCGCGGTCGTCGTCGCCGTGCTCGTGTCCGGCGGCGGCCCCGCGGTGCTGGAGTGGCTGCGTGGCGTGCTGGAGAGCCTGCGGGCCCTGGTCGCCGGATGGTTCCCGGCGTGATCTCGCGGCGCCACCACCGCATCGCCCTGGTCGCGGTGTTCGTGCTGGCCCTGGCGGCCGGGTTCGTCCTCGCCGTCGTCGGGCTCCCGCAGCGCATCGCCGACGTCGCGGCCTCGGGGACGGACACGGGCGAGACCGCCCGGCTGAGCGTCGAACGCGACACCCTGGCCGCGCAGCTGCACGCCAGTGACGAGTTCGCCGGCCGCGTCGGACCGGACCTGGTGCGCGGGAAGCTCACCGGGGTGCCCGTGACCGTCGTCGCGCTCGGTGCCGACCCGTCCGACACGCGCGCGGTCGCCGAGCTCGTCGTCGCCGCGGGGGGCAGCGTCGCGGGGGAGGTCGTGCTCACCCCGGCCGTCACCGACCCGGCCCGCGCCGACCAGCTGCGCGACCTGTCCGCACGGCTGCTGCCGTCGGGGGCCCAGCTCCCCACCGCCACCGACGCCGGTGCGCTCGCCGGGGGCCTGCTCGGCTCCGCGCTGCTGGCCCCGCCCGACGGCCCCGCACCAAACCCGGACGGGGCCGGCGCGGTGCTCGCCGGGCTCGCCGGCGGCGGCTTCGCCGAGGCACCGCAGGGCAGTCCCGCGGCCGGACGGGTGGCCGTCGTCGTCACCGGTGTCGCGTACTCCGGCGTGGACGCCGGCGCCTCGGCGTCCACCGCCGCGGCACTGGCCGCGGAGCTCGACCGTCGTGGCGCGGGAGCCGTGCTGGCCGGACGGGACGCCGCGGACGGCTCGGCCGTCGCCGCCGCCCGCTCGTCCGGGGCCGGTCCGATGGGCCGGCTCGCCACCGTCGACGGCGTCGGTACCGGGGCCGGGCGGGTCGCGACCGTGCTCGCGCTCGCCGAACGACAGGCAGGAGGCACCGGCCGCTACGGTTCCGGGGCCGGAACGGTGGGGCCGGTTCCCGCCGCCCCATGACCGATCGGTAGGCTGAAACTCCGTGCAGACTCGCGCCACCCGTCATCTCTTCGTCACCGGTGGGGTCGCGTCCTCGCTGGGTAAGGGCCTGACCGCCTCCAGTCTCGGTCAGTTGCTCACCGCGCGCGGGCTTCGCGTCACCATGCAGAAGCTCGACCCCTACTTGAACGTCGACCCCGGGACGATGAACCCGTTCCAGCACGGCGAGGTGTTCGTCACCGAGGACGGTGCCGAGACCGACCTCGACGTCGGCCACTACGAGCGGTTCCTGGACCGCGACCTCGCCGGGCGGGCCAACGTCACCACCGGCCAGGTCTACTCCGAGGTCATCGCCAAGGAGCGCCGCGGCGAGTACCTCGGCGACACCGTCCAGGTGATCCCGCACATCACCAACGAGATCAAGGACCGTGTCCTCGCGATGGCCGAGCCCGACGCCGAGGGCCTGGCCCCCGACGTCGTCATCACCGAGGTCGGCGGCACCATCGGCGACATCGAGTCGCTGCCGTTCGTCGAGGCCGCCCGCCAGGTCCGCCACGAGGTCGGCCGGGACAACTGCTTCTTCCTGCACGTGTCGCTGGTGCCGTACCTGGCGCCGTCGGGCGAGCTGAAGACCAAGCCGACCCAGCACTCCGTCGCGGCGCTGCGCAACATCGGCATCCAGCCCGACGCGGTGGTCCTGCGCGCCGACCGGGAGATCCCCGAGGGCATGAAGCGCAAGATCTCGCTGATGTGCGACATCGAACTCGACGGCGTCGCCGCGTGCCCGGACGCCCCGTCGATCTACGACATCCCGAAGGTGCTGCACGGCGAGGGCCTCGACGCCTACGTCGTGCGCCGGCTCGGGCTGCCGTTCCGCGACGTCGACTGGACCGTGTGGGGCGACCTGCTCGACCGCGTCCACCACCCGCGGGAGACCGCGACGATCGCACTGGTCGGCAAGTACGTCGACCTGCCCGACGCCTACCTCTCGGTCACCGAGGCGCTGCGGGCCGGCGGCTTCGCCCACCACGCCAAGGTGGCGATCCGCTGGGTGCCGTCGGACTCCTGCGAGACCCCGGCCGGCGCGGCCGAGGCGCTCGACGGCGTCGACGGAGTGCTCGTCCCCGGCGGCTTCGGCATCCGCGGCATCGAGGGCAAGCTCGGCGCGATCACCCACGCCCGCACCCGGCGCATCCCCACCCTGGGGCTGTGCCTGGGCCTGCAGTGCATGGTCATCGAGACCGCGCGCACCGTCGCCGGCCTGGAGGACGCCAGCTCGACCGAGTTCGACCCGGAGACCGCGCACCCGGTGATCTCGACGATGGCGACCCAGCGCGACGTCGTCGCGGGCGAGCGGGACATGGGCGGGACCATGCGCCTGGGCGCCTACCCGGCGGTGCTGCAGCCCGGCTCGGTCGCCGCGAAGGCCTACGGGTCGCGCGAGATCTCCGAGCGGCACCGGCACCGCTTCGAGGTGAACAACGCCTACCGGCAGCAGCTCACCGAGGCGGGCCTGGTGTTCGGGACCTCCCCGGACGGGACGCTCGTGGAGTTCGTGGAGCTGCCGTCGTCGCAGCACCCGTTCTTCGTCGGGACCCAGGCGCACCCCGAGCTCAAGAGCCGCCCGACCCGGCCGCACCCGCTGTTCGCGGCGTTCGTGAAGGCGGCGCTGCGCTACCGGGCCGAGGACCGGCTGCCGGTGCACCTGCCCGGCCGGGACAACACCGACGACGCCGAGACGGTCGAGGGCGACGACGTCGCCGTCGGCGCGGGCGGCAACGGCGTGGCCCGGGCCGAGAGCACCTCCGCCCGCTGACCCCGACCGGACCGGGCCGCCGACGGTGGCCCGGTCCGGCACGGCGGCCCGAGGCCCTGCCGCCGGGCGCGGC
>NZ_JAMXSG010000380.1:0-4206 GCF_024124365.1 Pseudonocardia sp. McavD-2-B | reverse complement strand
CGACCTCGTCGCCCTGGTCCGCGGCGGCCGGGCCGACCTCGCCCGGACCGCGCTGGACCGCGGCCGCCGGACCCTGTCCACCGAGCTGGGGACCACGGCCCTCGACGGCGTCGTGTGGCCCGCCGACGGCGTCGTCGACGAGGCGACGCTGGACGCCCTCGGCGGCGGGACCCGGCTGCTGCTCTCCGCCGACGGGGTGACCGGCACGGCGGCCTCCGGCCGGGTGCGCGTCGGCGGCTCCGACGGCACCGGCCGCGACGGCGACGACTCCGCGCTGCTCACCGACCCGCTGCTCACCGAGGCCGCGACCGGACCCGCGGGCGTCGAGGTGCAGGAGGGGGACGTGGGCGGGCTCGCCGGCCAGGACCTCGCCGGGGCGCTCGCGTTCCGGGCCGGGGACGCCGGCGGCCCGCTGGTCGTCGCACCGCCGCACCGCTGGGCCGCGGACGGGCCGGCCGCCGCCGGGGTGCTGACCGCCCTGACCTCGCTGATCGACGACGGCCGGATCGCCCCGACCGGCCTGTCCACCCTCATCGACGGCGCCGTGCAGGCGGGCGGGACGCAGCTGTTCTACCCACCGCAGGCCGGCGGCGCGGAGATCCCGGGGACGGTCGTGTCCGGGGTGGCCGACCAGGTCCGGACGATCGAGGCGCTACGGGCTGCGGCCGAGGCCCGCACCGGGGTCGGGGCCAGCCCCGCCGACGTGTTCGACCCGCTGGTGACCGGCACGCTGCGGGCGGTGTCGTCGTGGTGGCGGGGCGACCCGGCCCGCGCCGAGCGGGAGGAGACCGTCGTCGCCGACCGGATCGCCGAGATCCGTGCGTCGGTGCGTGTGGTGGAGCCGCCCAGCCCGTACTCGCTCGGAACCAGCGACGCACCGCTGCTGATCACCGTCGCCAACGGGCTGCCGGTGACGATGAACGTGCGGGTGGTGCTGTCGAGTACCACCGGGCTGCGGGTCGCCCCGATCGAGGTGCAGGCGGTCCCCCCGCGCGGCCGCGTCCAGGTGCGGGTCAGCGCCCAGGTCACCCGCTCCGGGGTGTTCAGCGTCGACGCGGGCCTGCTCACCCCCGACGGCGTCGCGCTCGGCCCGGACACCCGGCTACGGGTGCGGTCGACGGTCTACGGAACGGTCACGGTCTGGCTGACCGCGATCGCCGGCGGTGTCCTCGTGGTCCTGGTGGTCCGGCGGGTGCTGCGCCGGCTGCGTCCGGCCGCCGCAGCCGGGCCGTCCGGTGGCCCCGGGCCCGGCCCCGGGCCCGGCCCCGGGTCAGGGCCCGGCACGCCCCCGGACGTCCCCGTGCCACCGGGACCGGCGCCGTCCGGACGCGTCCACGGCTCTTGAGCCGGGGGAGACAAGGAACACGGCTGTCGTTCGCCGTCCGGTATTGACCGCTCGTCGCATCACAGGTGCTTTCCGGCGAATCCGGAGGGCGAGGAGGCAAACCGATGGTCCCCCGTCTCCGAAGACAGGGGAGACGGATCCGGGGCGTGTTCTCGGCTCGTCCACATCCGACCGAGTGCCGTAGGCTGACGCCGGACACGACACCGAGCGCCAGGGGAGGGCGAGGCCGTTGAGCGGGCAGATCGGCGAGCGCACTGCCCGGACCGGCCCCCACCCCGTCGAGGACGACGCGACCCCCCGTCCGCACCCGTCGCTCGACCCCACCGACGCCACGGCGACCGCCGACGCACCCGGGACCGCCGGAGTACCCGCCGACGAGCAGCCGACGGCCGCCGTGCCCGCGGTGCCGGCCCAGGCCCGGCCCACCGAGCGCATCCCGCCCGTCCGCGAGACCGCGGGCACCACCGCGGGCTCGCCGCTCACCGAGCGCTACGTGCTCCGTCAGCGGATCGGGTCCGACCCGGCCGCCGGGGCGGAGTTCTGGCGCGCCGAGGACACCGTGCTGCGCCGCCCGGTCGGCGTCACGCTGCTGCGCAGGCTCCCCGCCGACGACCGTTCCGACGACCCGGAGGGCACCGCCCGCGCCGGCGAGATGATCGTGCGTGCCCTGCGCTCGGGCTGCTTCGAGCACTCCGGCAGCGCCCGGCTGCTCGACGTACTGGCCCCGGGCACGCACGGCCTGCCGGCCGACGTGCTGGGCGCCGCCGTCGCCGAGTGGGTGCCCGGGCGTTCGCTGGCCGAGACCGTCGCCGAGGGCCCGGTCCGCGCGCAGCGGGCCGCCAAGGCCGTCGAGACCCTGTCGGCCGCCGCCACCGAGGCCCACCAGCAGGGCCTGGTCCTCGGCTGCGACCACCCGCAGCGCGTCCGGATCACCCCGGACGGGCGCGCCATGCTGGCGTTCCTGCTCCCGCGCCCGTCGGTGTCCGCCGCCGACGACGTCCGCGGGCTCGGCGGGATCCTCTACTGCCTGCTCACCCGGCGCTGGCCGCTGTCGGTGTCCGACGCCGCCCGCGCCGGGCTCGTCGCCGCCGACCGCACGCCCGCGGGCCGGCTGCGCCCGGCGTCGCAGCTGCGTCCCGGGGTGCCGCTGGAGCTGGACACGCTGTGCAGCGGTGCGCTCGGCCAGGGCGACGGCGTCAGCCGGGTGCACACCGCCGCGGCGATGCACCGGATGCTGGCCGACGTCGTCGCCGAGGACGCCGACCAGGCCTTCTTCCCGCCGGTGCACGACGGCGCGCCCGCCGAGCCCGACGACGTGTGGCAGGACTCCGACCGGCTGCCCGACACCCGCAACGACCCCCGGCGCCGCCGCAACCTGCGGATCGGTCTCGGGGTGCTGGCCGTCGGCGTACTGATCGTGCTCGGGTACGTCGCCGTGCAGCTGGGCATGCTGTTCGGCGGCGGCGGCACCCCGCCGGTGGTCGTCCCGCCCGCGGCGAGCGCCCCGGTGCAGCAGCAGGTACCCGCCCCTGCGGCCCCGGCCGCGTCGTCCGGGACGGGTACCGCGGTGCCGGACGTGTCGGCGACGGTGTTCGACCCGGTCGGCGACGCGGACAACGCCGGCACCGTCGGCAACGCCGTCGACGGCGACCCCTCCACCGTGTGGACGACGAGCCGCTACTTCCAGCCCTTCCCGGCGCTCAAGCCCGGGATCGGCGTGCTGGCCTCGTTCGACGCCGCCGAGCCGCTCACCGGGCTCACCATCGACTCGCCGACCGCGGGCGCGGTCGTGGAGGTCCGCTCGGCCCCGTCGGCCGAGCCGACGCTGGCGGAGACGACGCTGCTCGACACCGTCACCCTGTCCTCGGGACGGACGACGGTCGGCCTCGACCCGGGACGGCCCACCCAGCACGTGCTCCTGTGGATCACGAACCTCGGGCCGGACAACCAGACCCGGATCGACGACATCAGTTTCCGCCGCACCGCACCCTGAGCCGCCCCGTTCGCGATCGCGACGGACCGGCCCGGCAACGCCCGTGAGCACCGCCCGGCGCTGCCTACCGTGCGCGGGTGACGACCGTCGACCGGATCCCGGACCGGGCCCCGCCCGACCTGGACGAGATGTTCCGCAGGTACGCCGACCGGCTCTGGTCGGTGGCCCTGCGGATGCTCGGCGACCGGACCGAGGCCGAGGACGCGGTGCAGGAGGCGTTCCTGTCCGCGCTCCGCTCGCCCGGGTTCCGCGGTGACGCCGCGACGGGGACGTGGCTGCACCGGATCCTCGTGAACGACTGCGTCGACCGGCTCCGCGCGGCCGGGCGGCGACGGGACCGGCTGCGGGCCCTGGAGACGGTCGTCGCGGCCCGGGACCACGCGGGCGGGCTCGTCGTGCGGCTCGCCGTCTCCGACGCGCTGGCCCTGCTGCCGGTGGACCAGCGGGCCGCTCTGGTGCTCGTGGACGGGCTCGGCTACGGCGTCGCGGAGGCGGCGGAGATGCTGGCGGTGGCGCCGGGGACGGTGAAGAGCCGCCGGGCCCGTGCGCGGGCCCGGCTGGCCCCCGTGTTGCGGGAGGACGAGGGATGAGTAGTTCTCACCGATCCGACGACAATTCGTCGGAGAGCACTCGTCGGAACGACGACAACCACCGTTCAGCTGCTTCATGTCATGTCGACGAAGAACACTTCACCGAGGTCGGGACGCGGGTGGCCCGGGAGCTCGGTCCGGCGGCGATGCCGCACGACGTGGCCGCGCGGATGCGGGCGCGGCTCGCCGCGGAGGTGGCGCGAGCGGATCCCGGACCGGAGCGGGTCGAGGCTCCGGCGGCCGGCGGCCCGCCGCCGCGCCGCCGCCCGCCGGGGCGC
>NZ_JAMXSG010000037.1:0-28790 GCF_024124365.1 Pseudonocardia sp. McavD-2-B | reverse complement strand
GGCGGTGGCGGGCCGAGCTCGCCGCGCACGGCGACCCCGGGCCGCAGCCGGACGGCGCGCTGCACGCGGCCTGCACCGACCTGGGCTACCCGCCCGCGATGGTCGAGTTCTTCGCCGCCGCCATGGCCCACCTGCCCGCGCTGCTGCGCGACGAGCTGCCGCTGCAGGCGCTGCTGTTCCCCGACGGCGAGATCGCCACCGCCCTGGCGAGCTACCAGGACAACACGATCAACACCTACCTCAACGGGGCGCTGGCCCACCTCGCCGCGACCACCGCACGGACCCGGGCGGAGCCGCTGCGCGTCCTGGAGCTGGGCGGCGGCGTCGGCGGCAGCACCCGCGCCGTCCTCGACGGCCTGGGGGAGGCGCCGGTCGACTACCTGTTCACCGACGTCTCACGGTTCTTCCTCGACCTGGCCGCGACCCGGTTCCCCGGGGTGCGGACCGCGCTGCTCGACGTCACCACCGACCTGGCCGCCCACGACGGCCGCCACGACCTCGTCGTCGCGGCGAACGTCCTGCACAACGCCGTCGACGTCCGCGCGACGCTCGCCGCCGTCCGCGGGGTACTGGCCCCCGGCGGGGTGCTCGCCCTGGTCGAGTCGACCCGCGAGCACCTCCCGGCGCTGGTGTCGATGCAGTTCCTCATGTCCGCGCGTCCGGGCGCGGCCGCCGCGGGCAGCGGGGACCTGCGCGCCGGCACCGACCGGATCTTCCTGACCGAACGGCAGTGGTGGGCCGAGCTCGCCGCCGCCGGTCTGCGGCCGGTCGCGGCGCTGCCCGGTGACACGGACCCGCTGCGGGCGCTGGGGCAGCAGCTGCTGGTGGCGACGTAGTCACCCCGCCCCGGCGGCGGTACGGCGCGGTGCGGTCACCCCTTCGCGCAGACGCACCCCTGCAAGGACCCACCCGCGATCTTCGCCGAGCAGAACCTCCGGTCGATCGCGTCGTGGTCCTCCCAGGGGTGCGGGCAGACCGGGCACAGCTCGTCCGGGGTGGTGTGGTCGGAGGCGGTCGAGGGGGTCGGGTCGTCCATGCTGGTGGTTCTCCTTCGGGGTTGTCGCCCCGAGCGGACCCGGGGACGGGTCAGCCGGCCGGTGGCCCGGTGGGGCGCCGCAGCGGGGCGCCGACCTCGTGCAGGTGACGGAGGACCTCGGCGTAGGAACGCAGGGGACCGGTCCGGGTGTAGGGCAGGCCGTGGGTGGTGCAGAACTCCTGCACGATCGGCTGAGCGCGGCGCAGGTGCGGGCGCGGCATCCGGGGGAACAGGTGGTGCTCGATCTGGTAGTTCAGGCCGCCCAGCGCGACGTCGAGCACCCGGCCGCCGAGCACGTTGCGCGAGGTCAGCACCTGCTTGTGCAGGTGGTCCAGTCGACGGCCCGCCGGGATGACCGGCATCCCCTTGTGGTTCGGAGCGAACGCCAGGCCCATGTACACGCCCCAGAGCCCCTGGTGCACGACGACGAACGCGACGGCCTGCACCGGCGCGAGGACCCAGAACACCGCCCCCAGGTACCCGACGGCGTGTGCGACGAGCAACGCCGCCTCCAGCCGTGGGCGGGGAACCTCTCGACGCAGGATCGCCCGGACGGCGGTGAGGTGCAGGCTCCACCCCTCGAGGAACAGCAGCGGGAGGAACAGGTACGCCTGGTGGCCGACCATCCATCGGACGGGGCCCCGCGTGGCGGCGGCCTGCTCGGGGCTGAAGGCGAGCACCGGGATGTCGATGTCCGGGTCGTCGTCGGCGTGGTTGGGATGGGCGTGATGCGCGGTGTGCTGGGTGACCCAGGAGCCGTAGCTCAGCCCGACCAGCCCGCCGTGCAGGTAGCCGACGACGTCGTTGGCACGCCGGCCGGCGAAGATCTGACGGTGGCCCGCGTCGTGGCCGATGAAGGCCAGCTGCGTGGTCACGACCGCGAAGAACACCGCGAGCAGCAGCTGCCACCAGGACGGGCCGAGCCACACGAACACCGTGAGGCCGCCGGCGAGCAGGACCGCGTTCGCCGCGAACAGGAGCAGGTAGGTGCGGCGGGCCTCCTGCAGCAGACCCGCTCCGGACACCAGGGCGGCCAGCTCGCCGAACCCGCCCTCCGTCGTCGGACGGGTACGACGGGGGGACGTGCCGGTGGGTGGGGACGTCGTCATGCGTGCTCTCCGGTCGACCCTCGGGACACGGGACGAGCGGTCCTCACGACCGCACGGCTCACGCGTCGGAACGAGCCGCCGGGACAGCGACCACGCGACCTGGCCGGTGCGGGAACGGCAGGAACCGCACCACGGCACGGTCACGCCTCCGTAATGTGGCACACCGGTCGCCGGGCCGCACGCCCACGCCCGGTCGCAGTCCGGCCGGGGGCCTCCTCAGGAGCCGGGCCGGAAGGCGCGGCGGGCCGCCGCCGACAGGGCCGCCCTGCGGCGCTCGTGCACCGCGGCGGCGTCGGCCGGGTCGGCGGTGATCGTGGGGGAGGCGGGGGGCCAGGCCGGTGAGAGGCCGATGACCAGGGGTGGACGTCGCGCGCGTCGAGATCGGGGTCGACGAGGCCGTCGGCCTGCGCCGCGCCGGGCTCCGGCCGGCCGGGCGGGCGCTCAGCGCTGCCGGACCGGCCGGACGAGGATCTCGTTGACGTCGATATCGGGGGAGGTGCCGACCGCGTAGGCGACGGCGTCGGCGACGGCCTCCGGTGCGATCGCGTGCCTGCGGTAGACGGCCATGGCGTCGCGGGCGGTCGGGTCGGTGATGCCGGCGGCGAGCTCGGAGGCCACGACACCGGGGGACACCGTGGTGACCCGGATGCCCGGCGACGACTCCAGACGCAGGCCCTCGGTGATCGCCCACGCCGCGTGCTTGGTGCCGGCGTAGACCGCCGCCGTCGCGTCCACCTCGTGGGCGCCGACCGAGGCCGTCGTCACGAAGTGGCCCCGGTCCGCGGAGGTGAAGTGCCCCAGGACGGCGTGGATCGTGTGGAGGAGCCCCCGGACGTTCACGTCGACCATGCGGTCCCACTCCTGCACCAGGCCGGCATCGAGGCGCGACAGCGGCATCACCCCGGCGTTGGCGACGGCGACGTCGATCCGCCCGTGCCGGGCGACGACGTCGTCGACGAGCGTGACGAGGGCGTCGCGGTCCACGACGTCGACCGGGTGCGGTTCGACACCGGGCACCTGCGCGGCGAGGTCGGCGAGCCGGTCGGCGCGCCGGGCGGTGGCGATCACGTGGTGGCCGTCCTGGGCGAGCCGGGTCGCGATCGCGCGGCCGATGCCGCTGCTCGCGCCGGTCACCAGGGCCACGGGGGTGGGGTTCGTGTCGTTCATGGCCTCCTTCCTACGAGCCGCGGCGACGGCGCGGCAGGGCGCGACGGTCGTGGGAGTGCCACACCCACCCCGGCCGGCGCGGGGTCGCCTAGGGTCGCGTCCATGGTGGCCACACCGCTCGGCGAGTACCTGCGGACCCGGCGCGCACGGGTGACCCCCGACGCCGTCGGCCTGGTCGCGGCGGGGGCCCGTCGTGTCCCGGGGCTGCGTCGTGAGGAGGTCGCGCTGCTGGCCGGGATGAGCGCCGACTACTACGTGCGGCTGGAGCAGGGCCGCGAGCGGAACCCGTCGGCGCAGGTGCTGGAGGCGCTCGCGGCCGTCCTGCGGCTCGACGACGACGCCCGGATGCATCTGTTCCGGCTGGCGGGGGCGGCGCCGCGGCCCCGGGCCCCGATCGCGGACGAGCGGCTCGACCCGCAACTGGCTGCCCTGCTGGACAGCTGGCCGGGCCGGCCCGCGATCGTCCTCGGCCGCGCCTACGACGTGCTGGGCGCCAACCGGCTCGGGGCGGCGCTCGGGTTCGCCCCCGGGACCAACCTCGTCGAGAAGGTCTTCGAGGACCCGGCCTCGCGCACCTTCTACGCCGACTGGACCGCCGCGGCGGCGAACACCGTCGCCGGGTTCCGGGTGCTGCACGGCCAGGCCCCGGACGACCCCCGTGTCCGGCAGGTCCTCACGGCGGTGCTGGACCGCAGCCCCGAGTTCGCCGAGCACTGGGCCCGGCACGACGCGCGGGGCAAGGGTGCCGAGCACAAGCGGCTGGTGCACCCCGACGTCGGCGCGCTGGACCTGCAGCTGCAGTCGTTCGACGTCCGGTCGGCGCCGGGACAGCAGCTCGTCGTCTACGGGTGCGAGCCGGGGTCGGAGACGGCGGACCGGCTGGAGCTGCTGGGGATCGCCGCCGCGTCCCGCGCCTGACACCGTCGCCGGCCCGGGGCCTCAGTGCGCCGCGTCCACCACGTCCTCGCGGGTCAGCCGCCGCCGGAACACCCAGAACGTCCAGGCCTGGTAGGCGAGCACGACCGGCGTGACGACCGCGGCCACCCAGGTCATGATCGTCAGCGTGTAGGGCGTCGACGCCGCGTTCACCACGGTCAGCGAGAAGGCCGGGTCGGTCGTCGACGGCAGCACGTCCGGGTACAGCGACCCGAACAGCGTCACCGCAACGGCGACGATCGCGACCGTCGTCGCGGTGAACGACCGGCCCGACCGGCCCCGGACGGCGGCAAGGGTCCCGCCCGCCAGACCGAGGGCCGCGACCAGGACCGGGGCGACGATCCACACCGGGGCGCCGTCGACCAGCGTCCAGACCAGGAACGCCGCACCCGCCGGGATCGCGCCCAGCCCGGCCGTCACCGCGACGGTGGCCGCGCGCTCGCGCACCGGGCCGTCGGTCTTCAGCGCCAGGAAGGCGGCTCCGTGCAGGGCGAAGACCAGGACCGTGGTGACGCCGCCGAGCAGCGCGTAGGGGTGGATCAGGGTGAGCAGCGTGCCGGTGAACTCGTGGTCGGCGTCGAGCGGGACACCGTGCACGATGTTCGCCAGCGCCACCCCGAGCAGCAGTGCCGCGGCGAGCGACGAGCCGGTCAGCACGCGGTCCAGCACCGGGGCCCAGCGCGGCTCCTTGGACCGGTACTCCAGCGCGATCCCGCGCAGGATCAGCGCGACGAGCAGCAGCAGGAACGCCAGGTAGAAGCCGGAGAACAGGCTCGCGTACCACTCGGGGAACGCGGCGAAGGTCGCCCCGCCCGCGACGAGCAGCCACACCTCGTTGCCGTCCCACACCGGGCCGATCGTGCCGAGCGCGACGCGACGGTCGGCCTCGTCGCGGGCGACGACGGGCAGCAGCATCCCCACCCCGAAGTCGAAGCCCTCCAGGCAGAGGTAGCCGGTCCACAGGACCGCGATCAGGACGAACCAGACGTCGACGAGTGCCATGGCGCTCTCCTCCTCAGTAGGTCGCCACGGGGGCGGAGGTGCCGGACGGTTCCGGGACGGCCGGGGCCGCAGGGGGCGGCGGACCGGCCTGTACGGCCCGGACGAGCAGGACGACCTCGACGACGGCCAGCGCGCCGTAGAGCAGCGTGAACACGACCAGCGAGGTGAGCACCGACGCCCAGCCGACGCTCGGCGAGACCCCGTCGGCGGTCCGGAGCACGCCGTAGACGACCCAGGGCTGGCGGCCCGCCTCGGTGAAGATCCAGCCCGCGGTGTTCGCGAGCAGCGGTGCGGCCAACCCCAGGCCGGCGGCCGGGCCGAACCAGCGCGGCAGCCGCCGCGTCGCCCGCGAACGCCGGGTCAGCCAGAGCCCCGTGACGGCGAGCAGCCCCGCCAGCACCCCGAAACCGATCATGAGCCGGAACATCCAGTAGCTGAGCGGGATGTCCGGTGTGTACAGACCCGGCCCGAACGCGGCGACGGCCTCCTCCTGCAGCTGGTGGATGCCCTCCACCTCGCCGTCCCAGGTGCCGGTGGCCAGGAACGACAGCAGCCGCGGGACCCGCAGGCTCCACAGCTCGCGGGTGCCGTCGAGGGAGCCGATGGTGAACACCGAGAACGACGCCGGCGCGACGGTGTCGTAGAGCGCCTCCGCCGCGGCCATCTTCATCGGCTGCTGCTGGGTCATCAGCCGGGCCTGCAGGTCTCCGGTGAGGGCGACGCCGAGGCTCCCGGCGAGCGTCGTCCACAGCCCGACCCGGATGGAGGGGTGGAACACCTCCGGGTGGCGGCCGCGCACCAGGTTCCATGCGCTGATCGCGACGAGGAACATCCCGGCCGTCACCAGGCACGCGGTGAGGGTGTGGGTGAACGCGCCGACCGCGGTGGAGTTGGTCAGGAGCGCGCCGAAGTCGGTCAGCTCCGCCCGGCCCGACACGGGGTTCACCGTCGACCCGACCGGGTGCTGCATCCAGGAGTTCGCGGCGAGGATGAAGTAGGCGCTCAGCACCGTGCCGGTCGCGGCCAGCCAGATGCAGGCCAGGTGCACGCCCTTCGACAGCCTGTCCCAGCCGAAGATCCACAGACCGAGGAAGGTCGACTCCAGGAAGAAGGCGAGCAGCCCCTCGATCGCCAGCGGGGCACCGAAGACGTCGCCGACGAAGCGGCTGTAGTCGCTCCAGTTCATCCCGAACTGGAACTCCTGCACGATGCCGGTGACGACGCCCATCGCGAAGTTGATCAGGAACAGCTTCCCCCAGAACTTCGTGGCGCGGAGCCAGCGCTCGTCGCGGGTGGCGTACCAGGTGGTCTGCAGGCCCGCGACGAGCAGGGACAGGCCGATCGTCAGCGGGACGAACAGGAAGTGGTAGACGGTGGTGATCGCGAACTGCCACCGCGCGAGGTCGAGGTCCATCACGCCCTCCGGAGCCGGCGGGTCCCGTGTGGACCCGTCACCCGATCGTCGTCCGCGACGGGTGGACGGGGCTCCGGGCGAAGGGCGGTCCGCGGCCCACCGGAGGGCCCGCCGGCCCGGGACGAAGGTCCCGGGCCGGTGCTCCGGGTCAGCCCGGGTCGATCAGGTCGGCGGCCGGACGCCGCGGAGTCGCCGGGACGGGGACCCCGTGGCCCAGGCGCAGGACGACCTGCGGGGGCCGGTCCCGGGCGAGCGAGCGGCGCACCCGCTCCCGCACGTCGGGGACCTCCACCAGCTGGGACACCGGCGAGGCCGACAGGCCCTCGGCGGTCGCGGTCAGCAGCACCCGCGCCAGGGCCTCGCCGGCACGCAGGTCGTCGCGGGGGCCGTCGAGGTGCGAGGTCAGCACCGCGATCAGCGGCGCCGACTCGAACGCGGCCGGCGCGGGCCGCGGGTGGGCGGGGCCGCCGAAGTCCCGGGTCACCCACGGGTGGTTCGGGGCCGGCAGCGGTCCGCCCGCGGAGGCGGGGACACCGTCGTCGTGGCCGCCGTGCCGCCCGGTCCAGGCCGCCATCTCCGCGACGAACGCGGGGTCGGCGGACTGGCGGGCGTGCGCCTCGCGAGCGAGGCGGCCCAGTACGGCGAGGTCGTCCGGGTCGGTCACCAGCTGCAGCCAGGCGCCCTCCTCGTAGGCGGCGCGGGTGAGCGCGGTGCGGGCCGGGCCCGGCACCGGGACGTCGGAGAACGGTCGCCGGTTCGTGTGCCGGCGCGGCACCGCCTCCAGCAGCCGTCGCTGCTCGGGGGTCGGCGGCATCGCCGCGCCGCGACGGACCACCGCCAGCAGCTCCGGGTCCGACGGGTCGGGGAGGCGGGTGACGAGCGGGCGGATCCCGGCCCCGGCCAGCGCGAGACGCAGCGAGTACAGCGCCGCCCCGCAGCCGATCCGCAGCTCGCGGTCGGTCGGGTCGGCGACCGGCAGCCGTCGCGCGGGGTCGGCCCGCAGCTCGACGTGGTCGGCGCCGGTCCGGAACCGCCACGGCTGGGCGTTGTGCAGCGACGGCGCCCGACCCGCCGTGGCCAGCACCCGGGCGGTCGTCGCGGCGTCGAGACCGAGGATCGGGGTGACCGGCGCGTCCGCACCGACGGTGTCCATGATGTGCGTCCTTCCCGGGACCGGGCGTTCACCGGTGCCTGCGGGGGCGATGGTCGGCGCTGCCGGTTCCGGTCGGACAGGTGCGAAGGTCCCGGTCCTCGACGGCCGTATCGTCGGGGTGGGGCGGGCCGGGACGCGGCCTCCCCGGGGAGGCGGTGCCAGTGACGACCGACGACGCCGGTGACGGGACCGGGGAGATCTCCGGGATCCTGGCCGGGCTGCGCCTGGACCACCTCATCGCCGAGGTGCAGGAGCGTCTCGCCGAGATCGCCTCCACCCGGCGCCGGACGCAGCGGCTGCTCGACGCGGTGCTCGGGGTCGCGGCCGGCCTGGAGCTGGACACCACGCTGCAGCGGATCGTGCAGTCCGCGGTGGACCTGGTCGACGCCCGCTACGGGGCACTGGGGGTGCTCGCGCCGGACGGCGGCATCGCCCGCTTCATCGACGTCGGCCTGGACGAGGCGACCCGCACCGCACTGGGGCGCCCGCCCGAGGGCCGTGGCCTGCTCGGCCAGCTGATCGCCGACCCCCGGCCGTTGCGCCTGCACGACCTGTCGGCGCACCCGTCCTCGGTCGGCTTCCCGCCGCACCACCCGCCGATGCGCAGCTTCATCGGCGTCCCCGTGCTGGTCCGTGACTCCGTCTACGGCAATCTCTACCTCACCGAGAAGCGCACCGGCACCGAGTTCACCGCCGACGACGAGCTGATCCTCATGGCGCTCGCCGCCGCCGCCGGGATCGCCGTGCAGAACGCCGACCTGTTCGAGAAGGGCCTGCTCCGGCAGCAGTGGCTGGAGGCGCTGGCCGAGATCCGCGGGGAGGTACTGGCCGGAGCCGACGAGGCCGCCACACTCGGGCTCGTCGCCCGCCGCAGCCTGGAGCTGTCGCGCGCCGACGGGACGTCGATCGCGCTGGGCCCCGACCACGACGGCGGGTTCCGCGAGGGCGCGACCGCGGGCCGCCCGCCGCTCGTCAGCGGTCCCCAGGACGCGCTGCTGCGCCGGGCCGTCGAGCTCGGCCAGCCGGTCCTGGCCGACATCACCGAGGTCGCGGTCAGCGTCGACGGTGCCCGCGGGCCGGTCGTCGCGGTGCCGATGCGGGTCGTGGGAACGGTGCGCGGGGTCCTGGTCGCCCGCCGTGCCGTCGGGGACCCGCCGTTCCGTCCGTCGGAGGTGCCGCTGCTGGTGTCCTTCGCCGACCAGGCGGCGCTGGCCCTGGAGCTGGGGGAGAAGCAGCGGACCCAGCGCGAGCTCGCAGTGCTCGCCGACCGCGACCGCATCGCCCGCGACCTGCACGACCACGTCATCCAACGGCTGTTCGCGGTCGGCCTCACGCTGCAGGGCTCGCTGCGCCGCCTCGGCGACGACCCCGCGGGCGGCGGGGTGCGCGAGCAGGTCGAGCAGGCCGTCGGCGAGCTGGACCGCACGGTCCGCGACATCCGCACCTCGATCTTCGACCTGCACACCGCGGATCAGGAGGAGGGCGGTCTGCGGCGGCAGCTGCTCGACGCGGTCGCGCACGCGACGGCCGCATCGGGGATCGACGCGACCGTCGACACCGCGGGACCGATCGACACTGTCGTGCCCGCGCAGGTCGCCGTGCACCTGATGGCCGTGGTGCGCGAGGCCGTGTCGAACGCGGTCCGCCACTCCGGTGCGAGCACGTTGCACGTGTCCGTCGACGCCGGTCAGGAGCTGACCGTGGAGGTCACCGACGACGGCTGCGGCATCGCGCCCACCGGCCGGCGCGGCGGACTGCGCAACCTCGCCGACCGCGCCGCCGAGCTCGGCGGCACCTCGGTCGCCGAGAGTGTCGCGACCGGTGGCACCCGGCTGCGGTGGCGGGTCCCGCTGGACTGAGCGGGTCAGTGCCCGTGGCGGCGCTCGACCGCGTAGACGGCGGCCTCGGTGCGCCGGGAGAACCCGAGCTTGTGCAGGATCGAGGACACGTAGTTCTTCACGGTCTTCTCGGCCAGGTGCAGGGTGGCGCCGATCTGACGGTTGGTGAGCCCGTCGGCGACGAGCCCGAGGATCCGCTGTTCCTGTGGGCTGAGGGTGTCGTAGCGGGGGTCGGTGTCGGCGTCGGAGCCGCCGGTGCGCAGCCGCTGCAGCACCGCGGCTGTCGCCCGCGGGTCGAGCAGTGAGCCGCCGTCCGCGACCGTGCGCACGGCACCCACGAGGTCGACGCCCGCGACCTGCTTGAGCAGGTATCCGGCTGCCCCGGCCATGATCGCACCGAACAGTGCCTCGTCGTCGGAGTACGAGGTCAGCATCAGACAGGCCGGCGGCGGGACGACCGCGGAGCGCAGGTCGCGGCACACCGATACGCCGTCGCCGTCGGGCAGCCGGACGTCGAGCAGGGCGACGTCCGGTCGCAGCGCGGGGACACGGGCGAGGGCCTGCGCCGCGGTCGCGGCCTCGCCGACGATCTCGATGTCGTCCTCCATGCCGAGCAGCTGGGCCAGCCCGCGGCGGACGATCTCGTGGTCGTCGAGCAGGAACACCGAGATCGTCACCGTCGTCCTCCGAGGTCCGGGTCGTCGGATCGAGGCTAACGTGTGTTCCGGGCACATCAGCCGGGCCGAAGGTCCCGCCGGCCGGGTGGCCCCGGTCACGGGGACGTCAGTGCAGCAGCACGTCGGCGGGGCTGCGGCGCGGTGTCTCCGGCAGCTCGGCGTCGTCCTGGGGCCGGCCGACGCGCAGCAGCAGCTGCGGGTGGTCGGTGGTGCGCAGGACCTGCCGGGCAAGGTCCGCCCGGGTCCGCGAGGTCTCCAGCACCCGCGAGAGCGGGCAGGTCGAGAGACCGAGTGCGGTGGCGGCGAGCAGCACGACCCCGGCCGCCTCCCCGGCGGCGAGCCGGGCCGGGTCGTCGTCGGCGTGGGTGGTCAGCACCATGATCGTGGCCTCGTCGCGGACGGCGGCCCGGGCCGGCAGCGAGCCGCCCGGGAAGCGCACGCCCAGGTCGGGGCCCGGCCGCCACGGGGCGCCGCGGGGGAGCGACCCGGCCGGGACACCGTCGTGGGAACCCGGGTAGCGGTGGGTCCAGACCAGCAGCTCGGCGGCCTGGCCGGGGCGGGCACGGATCTCCCGCGCGGCCGTGTCCTCCAGCGCGGCGAGGTGCTCGCGGGCGACCGCGTCGGTCACGGTGTGCAGGGTGGTGCCGTAGCGCGCCGCGTGCTCGCCGAGGACCGCGCGCGCGTGCCGCGAGGCCACGCCCTCGCGGAAGGGCCGCCGGTCGGTGCGCCGGTGCGGGATCGCCCGGGCCAGCGCCGCGACGGTGTGGTCGGCGGGGTCCGGGGCCGCCCCGGTGAGCCGGACCGTCGCCAGGTGGTTCCGGTCCCCGGTCGGGAACCGGACGACCTCGTGGCCCGCCCCCAGCGCGGCGAGCGCGACGTGCAGGAAGCCCAGCGCGGACCCGCAGCTGACCAGCAGGTCGCGCCGGTCGGGGTCGGTGTAGGGCAGTCGTCGGTCGGGGTCGGCGTGCAGCTCCAGCCGGTCGGTCGTGACCCGCCAGCGCCACGGCTGGGTGTTGTGCACCGAGGGCGCGCGCACCGCCGCCGCGAGCGCACGCCGTAACACCTCCGGTCCGGCCGGCGACGCCGTCACCGCGACACCGCCGCGGCGGCGGGCCCGACCGCCCTCTCCCGCCCGCCGTGTGTCCGGGCGGTGTGCAGCCGCACCGGGAGCTCCAGATCCGGCGCCGGCACCGGGTGGGGGTGCCCGTCCCCGGCGGGCGCGGCGTCGACCATCCACAGCGGACGGACCCGCAGCACGGTCGCGTGCCGGTGCAGGAACCGGCTCGCGGCGGCGCGGGCCCACGGCCTGCCCCACGCCCCGACGAGCACGACCCCGGCGACCCCGGCGAGCGTGTCCGCGTCGCCCGCCCGGACGAGGAGTGGTCGCAGCCCTTGCCCCGCCAGCTCGCCACCGATCGCGGCCGCGGTGTCCAGCGACCGACGGTCGGCACCGGCCAGCGCGACCATCACCGTGAACTGTTCGCGCACCCCGGCCTCGACCATGGTGACCTCCTCCGTCGTCCCCGATCCGATGCTCCGCCGGGCACCGGGTGCAGGGCAGGGCCGGGCGGCACGCCCGGCCCTGCCGAAGGTCCCGCACTACGACTTCGGTCGGAGGCCGTGGCCGTTCGATCGATGTGCGGAGCCGGACGGCGTTCCTAGCGTCCGTCCCGACCGCGACGAGGGGACGGGAACGATGCGAGGACGACGGAGCCTCCTACGGGCGACGGTGCCGGCGCTGCTGGCCGGGCTGGCGGGTGCGGCGGTCGCCGCACCCGCGGGGGCGGCGGAACCCGCGGCGGGGCCGGAGTGGGGCCCCTGCCCCGCGGACGTGGTGGCGCCGCTGGTGGCGCTGCAGTGCACGCGGATCCCGGTGCCGCTGGACCACGGCAGCCCCGACGGCCCGCAGATCACGATCACGGTGTCGCGGCTGGCGAGCACGAAGCCGGAGAAGCGCCGCGGGATCCTGATCCTGAACCCCGGGGGGCCGGGCGGGTCCGGGCTGGCGTTCGCGAACGACCTGATGAAGCGCGGTCTGCCGGCGAGCGTGCAGGACAGCTACGACATCATCGGGTTCGACACCCGCGGGGTCGGCCACTCGGACCCGGTGAGCTGCGGATTCACCACCGACCAGGACTACATCGGCAACATCCCGCCGTACGCCGCCGACGACGCGGCGGTCCTGCGGACGGCCGAGGTCGCGCGGGAGGTGGCGCAGCGGTGCGCGGCGAACGACCGCAACGGGCACCTGCGGCACGTCACGACCGCCAACG
The DNA here is from genome assembly GCF_024124365.1 of Pseudonocardia sp. McavD-2-B. Classification (NCBI taxonomy): domain Bacteria; kingdom Bacillati; phylum Actinomycetota; class Actinomycetes; order Pseudonocardiales; family Pseudonocardiaceae; genus Pseudonocardia; species Pseudonocardia sp. McavD-2-B. The sequence continues at coordinate 16,185 of NZ_JAMXSG010000037.1, read as the reverse complement.
TCGCCCGGGACATGGACCGCATCCGGGCCGCGCTCGGCGAGGAGAAGGCGAGCTTCCTCGGCTTCTCCTACGGGTCGGCGCTCGGGGCGGCCTACGCCTCCCTGTTCCCCGACCGCTCCGACCGCGTCGTACTCGACAGCAACGTCGGTGACACCCACCTCGACCCCGACGGCATCCGCCGCTACGCACTCGGCGCCGAGGAGACCTTCGGGGACTTCGCCCGCTGGGCCGCCGACCGGCACGGCACCTACGGGCTGGGCGCCACCCCGGAGGAGGTGCGGCAGACCTATCTCCGGCTCGCCGCGCGGCTCGACGACCGGCCGTCGGGCGGGGTCGACGGCCGGATGTTCCGGGCGGCCACCTTCGTCGGTCTGTACGGCCCGACGCTCTACGGCAGCACCGCCGCGGCCTGGCAGTCGTTGCTGTCCGGCGACGCGCCGCCCGCCCCGGCACCGCCCGCGGGCCCGTCGCCGCAGGACAACGCGTACTCGGCGTTCCTCGCCACCACCTGCAACGACGTCGCCTGGCCGCGGGACGTCGCGGTCTACCAGCGGGCGGTGGCGCAGGACCGCGAGCGGTTCCCCGTGTACGGCGCGGCGGGCGCGAACGTGCTGCCCTGCGCCTTCTGGCCGTACGAGCCCGCCGAGCCGCCGGTCGCTGTGCTCGACGAGGGCCCGGCGACCGTGCTGGTCGTGCAGAACCGCCACGACCCGGTGACCCCGCTGCGCGGCGGTGAGCTCCTCCGGGGAAAGTTCGGCGACCGGGCCCGGCTCGTCGTCGAGAACGGGAGCGGCCACGGCGTCTACGCCGGCGTCGGGGACACCCCGTGCGCGCTGGGGGTCACGACGTCGTACCTGGTGGACGGGACACTCCCGCCCGACGACGTGGTCTGCCGCTGACCCGCTCGCGACGGCTCGGCAGGCAGCTGTGTGCCGGGCCGCCGGGGCCCTCACCCCAGGAGCGTGAGCAGCCCGGAGAGCTCCAGCGCGTGCCGCGCCGGGCCCGGCGGCACCTCGACCCGCAGCCGGTGCCCGCGGGCGCCCGCCCGGTCGGCGGCCTCGGCGAGCAGGGCGGCGCCGTTGCTCGCGACGTAGGTCGGTCCGTCGAGGACGAGGAGCACCGGCCCGGCGGCGACCAGCTCCAGGAGCCGGTCGCGGATCTCGGCGGCCCCGGCGAGGTCGAGGTCGCCGGCCAGGGTGAGGCGGCGGGCGTCGCCGCTGCGGCCGTCGTCGTGCAGCTCGGTGCGCCGGCGTCCGGGGGAGGGCCGTACGGGCGGCGCGGGCTGCTGCGCCACGGCGGGCGTGCGCGGGTCCGGGGTGATCTGCATGCGCACCACGGTGCCCCCGCCCGCCGTGTCGATCTCGGCGGTGGTGGCGATGGCGCGGATCATCTGCAGGCCGCGCCCGCGGTAGCCGGGGTCGGGCGGCGGCGGCCGCCAGCGGCCGGTGTCGGCGACCCGGGCCCGGACACCGTCGTGCGGGGTGTACCCGAGACGCAGGTGCACCTCACCGGGCGGGTCGAACTCGGCGTAGCCGTGCTCGACGCTGTTGGCGGCGGCCTCGTCGATCGCGCGGACCAGGTCGTCGCCGAGGTCCTCGCCCAGGCCCACGTGGCCGGCCCAGCGCCGGACCCGGCGGCGCATCGCCGGCAGCTCCCGGGCGGACCCGGGGACGGTGAGGTCGATGTCGGGCGGGAGGACGCGGACGCAGACCAGCGCGGCGTCGTCGGTGTGGGCGGCCCCGGCCAGGGCCCGGCCGACGATCTGGTCGGCGAACTGCTCGGGCGGCAGCCCCGCGACCTCGGCGGCGATCCGGGCCAGCCGGTCCAGCCCCTCGTCGACGACCTCGCCGCGGCGCTCGACGAGACCGTCGGTGTAGAGGACCAGCGTCTGCCCGGCCGCGATCGGGGCGACACCCTCGCCGAGGGGCGGCCGGCCGCGGACGCCGAGGACGGGGTTGTGGCCGCCCGCGAGGTAACGGCTGCCGTTCTCGTCGACGACCAGCACGGGCAGGTGCCCGGCCCGCGCCCAGCGCAGCTCCCCGCGGCCGGGGTCGACGACCACGCAGGCCGCCGTCGAGTAGCGGGCACCGGGGATCCAGGTCGCGAACTCGTCCAGCAGCTCCAGCGCGGCCGCGGGGTCGCGGCCCTGCCGGACGGCCCCGGAGAGCACGGTGCGCAGCTGGGCCATCACCGCGGCCGCCGCGACGCCTTGTCCGACGACGTCCCCCACCGACAGCCCGACCCGCCCGCCGCCGAGGTCGACGACGTCGTACCAGTCGCCGCCGGCCTCGGTGCCCGCGGCGCCGGCCTGGTAGCGCACCGCGATCTCCACGGTGTCGAGGTCGGGCAGGCGGGTGGGCAGCAGCGTGCGCTGCAGGGTGTGGGCGACCTCCCGCTCGGCGCGGTAGAGCCGGGCGCGTTCGAGCGCCTGCGCGGCCGGGTCGGTCAGGGCGAGCAGGGTGGCTCGCTCGTTCGGGGTGAGCGGGCGCGGCGTCCCGAACGCGACCGCGATGACGCCGACGGTGCGGGAGGCGGTGACCAGCGGGAGGGTGAAGACGGTCGCGTGGCCGAGGCCGTCGAGCAGGGTGGCGGTCTCCGGGTGGCGCTCCCGCCAGTCGGTGCCCGGTTCCAGCCACAGCGCGCGGGCCTGGCGGGCGGTCACCGCCGCCGGCACCGGCGAGGTCAGCGGCACCTCGCGCCACGCCTGCGGGTCGGCGACGCCGTGCAGGGCCAGTGCCCGCAGCTGCTGCCCGGCCGGGTCGAGCTCGTAGACCGCGATCCGGCAGGTGCCGAGCAGCGCCGTCAGGTGGGTGACGACGGTCCGGGCGACCTCGGTCGGGTCGGCGGCGGCCGACAGCTGCGCGGTGGCCCGCTGCAGCAGCGCCAGCCGGTCGGCGTTGGCCCGCTCGTCGGCGAGCAGCAGCGCGTTGTCGAGCGCGAGCGCGGCCCGGTCGGCGAGCTCGGTGACGAGCTCGATGTCGTCCGCGGTGTACGGCGTGGTCCGCGGGCCCCGGACCAGCACCAGGACGGCCAGCGTCCGGCCGCGCGCGGACAGCGGCACCCCGACCGCGGAGCGTGCGGGGATCGAGGAGCCGGGGACCATCGCGCCGGGGGCGGTGTCGTCCCACAGGACGGCGGTGCCGGTGTCGAGGACCCGGAGGCCGAACGAGGTCTCGGCGGAGCGCTCGTCGAGCGCCTCCTCGGTCGCGGCGTCCGGACCGTACCGGGCGACGCGGACGAGCCGCCCGGCGTCGTCGACGCGGCGGACCGTGCACACGTCGGCCAGCCGGGTCTCGACGAGCAGCGCGGTCAGCCGCCGCAGCCGGTCGTCGACGCCGTCGGAGCCGTCCAGCTCCCGGCTGAGCCGGGCGAGCAGCGTCTGGCGTTCGGACTCGCGGTACCGGGCGTTGATGTCGGTGCCGCTGCCCACCCAGCCGGTGACCGTCCCGTCGGTACCGGTGTGCAGCGGGACGGCGTGCTCGAGGATCCAGCGGAAGGCGCCGTCGGCGCGGCGGAGCCGGTACTCGATCTGCCAGCCCGTCCCGGATACGAGCGCCGGGGTCACGCGGTCGCGGTAGCGCTGCCGGTCCTGGGGGTGCAGCCCGTCGGTCCAGCCGTCGCCGAGGTCCGCGGGGACCTCCCGGCCGGTGAACTCCTGCCAGCCGGAGTTGACGTAGGTCCGCGCGCCGTCCGGGTCCGCGACCCAGATCAGGGCCGGGGCCAGATCGGCCATGGCGGTGAACCGGGCCTCGGCGTCGCGGCGGACCCGCCCCAGCTTCAGGTGGGCGTTGACCCGGGCCACGAGCTCGGCCGCGGAGAAGGGCTTCACCAGGTAGTCGTCCGCGCCGGCGCCGAGGCCCTCGATCGCGGCCTCCTCACCGGCCCGGGCGGAGAGCAGCAGGACGGGCACCCCGGCGGTACGACGGTCGCCGCGCAGCGCCGCCAGCAGCTCCATGCCGTCGAGGACCGGCATCATGATGTCGGTGACGACCAGGTCCGGCGGGCGCTCCCGGGCCGCGGTCAGCGCGGACTTCCCGTCCTCGACGAGCTGGACCTCGTAGCGGTCGGCCAGCAGCCGCTGCAGGTACTCGCGCATGTCGGCGTTGTCGTCGGCGACGAGGATCCGGCCCGCGGAGACCGGTGCGTCCGCCCCCTCCCCGACGACGGGTGCCGGCGCCGGTGACGGGCCGGGCAGCCAGCGCAGCGCCTCGCCGACGAACGCCTCCGAGGTCGCGGTCGGTGCGCCGCCCGACGCCGTGTCGGCGACGCGGTCCGGGTCGAGGTGGGCGGTGCCGGTCGGGATCCGGACGGTGAACGTGGTGCCCGCGCCCGCGGTGCTCGCCGCGGTGATCGTCCCCCCGTGCAGGGTGACCAGCTCGCGGGTCATGGCGAGCCCGATGCCCGACCCCTCGGTCGAGCGGGCGCGGGCGCCGGCGATGCGGTGGAACCGCTCGAACAGCCGGGGCAGCTCCTCGGCCGCGATCCCGGCCCCGGTGTCGGCGACGGTCAGCTCGACCGCGTCGTCGCCGTCGGCGCGCAGGGCGACCGCGACGCGGCCGTCCAGGGTGAACTTCAGCGCGTTGGACAGCAGGTTGAGGACGACCTTCTCCCAGGACTCCCGGTCGACGTGGACCGGCCCGGGCAGCGGCGGGCAGTCCACCGTGTAGTCCAGCCCGGCGCGCTCCATCGCCGACCGGAACAGGCTGGTCAGCTCGGTGGTGAAGGCGGCGAGGTCGGTCGGCTCGAACGTGGCGCGCAGCCGTCCGGCCTGCAGCCGGGAGAAGTCGAGCAGCGTGGTGACCAGCCGCCCGAGGCGCAGCGCGTTGCGGTGCACGACGTCGAGCTCCGCGGCGAGCCGGTCGGGTCCCGGCGGGTCGTCGCGCAGCCGCTCGACCGGTCCCATGATCAGCGTCAGGGGCGTGCGGAACTCGTGGCTGACGTTGGAGAAGAAGTCGGTCTTGGCGCGGTCGAGCTCGGCGAGCGCCTCGGCCCGCTCGCGCTCGGCCTCGTAGGCACCCGCGGCGACCAGCGCGGCCCCGATCTGGCCCGCCAGGAGGTCGACGAAGGCCCGGTAGCGCTCGTCGAAGGTCCGGAACGGGTTCAGCCCGACGACCAGCGCCCCCCGGATCCGGGTCTCGCCCTGCGCCCCGGCGAGCGGGACCAGCACGGCGTGCGACGGCGGCCGGTGCCAGGCGCCGTGGGGCAGGCCCGGCAGGCGGGAGGCCAGGTCCTCGACGACCGCGGTGCCGCCCTCGCGCACCGGGTCGAGCGGCCAGCCGGCCGGGTCGGCACCGGGTGCGTCGGCCGCGATGCCCGTGGAGCCGGCGAGCCGGGTCCCGCCGTCCTCGGTGAACTCGTAGACCAGCCCGAACGGCACGTCCTGCGGGTTGCCGGCCAGCGCGCGCCCGACCGCGGCGTACACCTGCGCCCCGGTGCGGGTCGGCCCCAGGTCGGCGGCGAGGTCGCGCAGGGTCTGCATGCGGCGTTCGCTGAGCACGCGGTCGGTGTTCTCGGTGACCACGCACAGCATCCCGGCGACGGCGCCGTCCTCGTGCAGCGGGCTGTAGGAGAAGGTGTGGTAGGTCTCCTCGGGGTAGCCGCTGCGTTCGAGGAACAGCAGGAGGTCCTCGTCCCAGGTGGCCCCACCGCCGGCGAGCACCGACCCGATCAGCGGGCTGACGTCGTCCCAGACCTCGGCCCACACCTCGCGTGCGGATCGGCCGAGCGCCCACGGGTGCTTGTCGCGCAGCGTGTCGCGCCGGTAGGCGTCGTTGTAGAACATCGTGAGGTCCGGGCCCCACGCCATCCACATCGAGAACCGGGAGTCGAGCAGCATCCGGACGACACTGCGCAGGTCCGGTGACCAGCGCTCGGGCGGGCCGAGCGGGTGGGAGGACCAGTCGTGGGCCGCCATCGCGGCGTGGACGAGGTCGGACCGCGTGCCCTCGACCGCGTCGTCGTCGCCGCGCACGAACCACCTCCTCGGCCCCGTCGGGCGGTCGTGGGAAATCTAGCCGACCCCGTCCGGACGTGCGCCACTCATCTCCGCGGCGCGACAGCATCTGCGACATTGTCGTCCAGCCCGCGGCCCGGCCGAGATCCGCGGAGCCGTCCGGCCGCCGCCGACCTGCGGCTCCACCACGAGGTGACCGTGGCCGAGGGGACGACACCGAGTTCGACCACGTCGGGTGTCACGACCGGACGGGGTTGCTGCGGGCGGTGGGGGCGTAGCGACCGGGCCCCGGGTCGGACGAGCAACCCCCACCTTGCCGCCGTCGCCGAGACCGGCCGTGGAGAGCTGCAGCCGTGGCAGCGGGTCCAGGGAGGCGGCGAGGTCGGAGCCGAGCAGCGTGAGCAGGGCGTCGTCGTCGGGCCAGGGCACGGTGGCAGCCCCGCACGGGGTCCCACACCGACAGCGCGACGCACTCCGACGACACCAGCGCCGCCAGCCCCTCGAGCACGAACGCGGCCGAGCCCGGGGTCCGGCCACCGTTGCGGCGGAGGAAGGCGTCCAGCTCGTGTGCGGTGGCCGGCGCGGTCATGCCCCAGCACGCTCACGGGCGGGCGGGACCCGTCGATCGACCGATCCCCGCAGCAGGTCGCCCGCCTACGGTTCGCCCACCCCACGGCAGGAGGAACCATGGAACCGCGCGAGTACGCCGACCTCGACGCCACCGCCCTCGCAGCACTGATCCGCGACGGCGAGGTGACCGCCGAGGAGGTCGCTCGGACCGCGACCGAGGCACTCGCCGCCGTCCAGCCCGCGGTGAACGGGCTCGTCGACGTGCCGTTCGACAGCCCGCTCGACCACGCGGCGGACGGGCCGTTCGCCGACGCCCGCCCACGACCACCTCGGTAGGAGCGCCTCCGTGGCGACCGAGCGGTCGTGGACGCGCCCGCCGGGACGCTGCCTGACCGGCTGGTGGACCGGCGTCGACGCCGGGGCCGGTCCCGCGTGCCGGACCCGCCAACCTGGGGGCTGCCGGGCGCCCTCGGTAGGCTCGGGGTCATGTCCGGAGCGACCGTGAACGACCCCATCGCCGAGCTCATCGCGTGCCGGGACTGCGGCCAGGACTGCCTGCTGCAGGTCGCGGACCTCTGCGCCGACTGCATCGCCCGGATCGGGACCGCCGCCGACGACGCCGACTACCGCGCCTGGCGGACGGAGAACGAGCGCCGCGTGGTCACCGGGGAGCTGACCGGCGCGATCTGACCGGCCGGTCGGCGGACCGCGCTCACTCCCCGGTCGGTGCCGCGGTCGCCCGTGCCGCCGGGTTCCCGGGAATCGACCGGAATGCGCGTGTCACCGGTCGTAGTCGATGGTCACCTCGTCGGTGGTGGGCCGGGACTGGCAGGTGAGGATCGCGCCGCAGGCCACCTCGTCGTCGGTGAGGGCGTAGTTCTGCTGCATGTGCACCGCGCCGGTGACGATCTGCGCGCGGCAGGTGCCGCAGATGCCGCCCGCGCACAGGTACGGGGCCTCGACCCCGGCCTCGAGTGCGGTCTCCAGCAGCGACGCGGTGCCCCGGCTCCGGGTGACGGTCTCCCGCCCGCCGCGGCGCACGGTGACCACGGCCGGACGGGTGGGGACGGCGTCGCCGTCGTCGCCGGAGGGGGCGACGAAGAACTCCCGGTGGACCCGGTCACGGGTGACACCGTGGGCGTCGAGGACGCCGACGAGCTCGTCGAGCATCGGCGGCGGCCCGCAGAGGAACCAGTCCGCGTCGTCCACCGGCAGCGCGGTGAGGTGCTCGGCGAACCGGTCCGCGCCGAGGCGGCCCGGGACGACGGTGCGCGTCGTGCCGTCCGGTGCGGACCCGTCGGCGGATCCGGCGGCACCGGACCGCGAGTGGTGGTGCACGACGGTGAGCCGCCCCCCGGAGCGACGGACGAGTTCGTCGAGCTCGTCGGCGAACATCGTGTGCTCGGTGTCGCGGTTGGCGTAGAGCAGGACGGCGCGGCGGTCGGGGTCCTCGTCGAGGGCGGCGGTGAGGATCGCGATGACCGGGGTGATGCCGCTGCCCGCGGCGACCGCGGCGACGGTGCGGCCCCCGCGGGGGCCGGCGGGCAGGACGAACTGCCCCGAGGGCGGCGTGACCTCGAGGGTGTCGCCGACGGCGAGCGCGGAGCCCGCCCACGTCGAGAACCGTCCGCCGTCGACGCGGCGCACGGCGATGCGCAGCGCCGACCCGTCGGTGGAGCAGATCGAGTAGTTGCGCCGCACGAGCTCGCCGTCGATCCGCGCGCCCACGGTGACATGGCGGCCGGGGCGGTGGGCGAACACGTCGCGCAGCTCGCCGGGCACCTCCAGGGTGACCGCGACCGCGTCCGGGGTGAGCCGGTCCACCGCGGTCACGCGCAGCGGGTGCGGGCGGGTCGGGAGGTCGGCGTCGCGGTCGGTGTGGGAGGTCAGCCGTCGCCACGCCCGGTACTCGGCGGGGGACAGGTCCGAGCCGAGGACCGTCGTGATCGGGACCGGGCGGTCGAGCCAGTCCGACATCGCCCGGCGCCACACGTCCTGGTAGCGGTAGAACGGGACGGTCGGGTGGATGTGGTGGACCAGGTGGTAGTTCTGGCCGAGCATCAACGGGGTGACCAGGCGTTCCCAGCCGACCCGCATGCGGGTCGCGGCGAACCGGTCGGACCGGGCGGTCTCCCCGAGGTCGTGGTGGGGCAGCCAGTCGAACCACCAGGCGAGCAGCGCGATGCCCAGCCGCTGCGGGATCAGGTAGATCACCAGCAGCTCCCAGCCGTGGCCGGTCACCGCCGTCGCGACGAACGCGGAGACCACGACGAGGAACACCACGGCCTGCTCGACGAGCTCGGCCCGCGGCCTGCTCGGGATCCGGGGCAGGTAGAAGCGCACGTACCAGAGGTCGATGGTCATCCAGCGCAGTGGCCAGCTCCACGCCGGGCCCGACTCGGTCCACGCGTCGGGGTCGCGGGAGGTGTCCTCGTTGGTGTTGCGGTGGTGCTCGATGTGCAGGTAACGCAGCATCGGGAACGCGGCCCAGGCCACCACGAACAGCATCGACAGCCGGCCGAGCACCTCGTTGACCCACCGCAGGCGTCCGCCCGCGAGGTGGACGGTCTCGTGCAGCACCGTGAACATCGCGAACGTGACCAGGGCGTGCACCGGCACCGTGACCAGGTAGCGCCACGGGTCGGTCCCGGTCAGGACCAGGGCGGTCGCCCCCACCCAGGCCGCGAGCGAGCCCAGGAACAACGCCAGGGTCGGCAGTGCGACGACGGGGAGCGTGATCCCCGGGGTGGGTACGGGCCGCCCGGGGTCCGCGGGCCGGTCGCCGCCGGCTCCCTCGCGTGTGGTTCCCGCCGCCGTGCTCATGGCTGCCTCCTGACCGGACGGAGCGCGGTCGTCGTCGACCGCCCGTAGGAATAGTTGACAATCACGGGTCATCTGTCAACAGATCAGTCATCGGTGGTCGCTCTGTACAGTGCAGGGGTGGCGGGCTCGGGTGCGTTCCGGCGGGAGCGGCGGGAGGTTCTCCGCACGCGGCTCCTCGACGCCGCGCGGGACATCACGACGGAGTCGGGGTGGTCGTCGCTGACGATGAGCGCCGTCGCCGGGCGTGCGGGAATCAGCCGCCAGCACCTCTACAACGAGATCGGCACCAAGGCGGAGCTGGGCAGCGCACTGGTCGGTCGCGAGACCGACGGGTTCGTCGCGGTGATGTGCGAACAGATGCGCGCCCACCCCGCGGACGCCGTCGCCGGCGTGGTGGCCGCGGTCCGCGACGTGCTGGAGTACGGGGCGCGCAACGCGCTCCTGACGTCGATCCTCACCGTCGACGAGGGCGTGGGGGAGAGCCTGCTCCCGCTGGTGACGGCCCGGCCCGACGTGGTGCGCGACCGGGCGGCGACGGCGCTGCTGCGCGAGATCTCCGCGCTCCACCCGGCCCTGGCCGGGGTCGCGGACCTGCCCCGGCTCGTCGACGGTGTGGTGCGGCTGGTGGTCAGCCACGCCACGTCACCGGGGGACTCCACCGAGCCGGCGGTCGCGCAGGCCGGGTGGCTGCTCCGCGGCTTCCTCGGCGGCGCCGCCGGGCCGGGCGGGACCGGGGTCAGCCCCGGCTGAGGACGTCGAACCCGGTCGTGACGACGCCGTCGCCGACGCAGCGCTGGATGTGCGGCCGCGCGACGCCGATCGCTGCGACGCCGGGCACCGAGCCGCCCGCACCGAGCAGCGCCCGCCCGGCGGCCCGCAGAACCGCTGCGCCCCCGCGCCGGTGCCCGTCGCGGGACGGGACCACCGACAGGCACACGCGCTGGCACACCGTGCCGTCGGCCGCGGCGCGGGGAGGCGACCAGGTCAGGGCCAGCACGTCCTCGGTCGCGCGGGCAGGCACGGCGTACGACCCGCCGATCCCCGGCAGCGCGACAACGCTCGCGAAGGTGACACCGGACCGGGTGAGGGCCGGGTCGCCGGCGAGAAGAAGCAGGGTCTGGTCGCGGGCGAACTCGGCGGGTCCGACGAGCTGCAGATCCGGCTGGATCATCGGGCCTCCGGGGACGATCGTCGCTGTGTCCCCGACGCTAGGACGCCCCACCTCAGCCCGCGGACAGCCCTGGGGAAGCCGACGGTAAAAACGGGCCGGGCTCAGCCGAGCAGGTGCTCGCCGAACCGGTCCCGGGCCGGGTGCCCGGAGGCGGTGAAGCCGTCGGCGTCGGCGTCGGCGTGGCCGCCGGGGCGCCCGTCACCGGGTCCGGGCGCCCCGGCGGGGCTCAGGCGTGGATGTCCGACGGGTGCGTGGCCAGCGGGGTCACCTGCATCGTCATGTACGGGAACAGCGGCAGGCCCCACAGGATCTCGTGGAGCTGCTCGTTGTCGCGCACCTCGAAGATCGAGAGGTTGGCGTACTCGCCGACGCAGCGCCAGATGCTCACCCACTCACCCGACCGCTGCCACTGCTGGGACCAGGCCTTCTCCCGGGCCAGCAGGTCGGCTTTGGCGTCGGGGTCCATGTCGGCGGGGAGGTCGACCTCCATCCGGACGGCGAAGCGGGCCATCAGGCGGGGTCCAGCGCGAAGTCGTAGGTGACCTCGTTGCCGGTGCCGCTCGCGGCCGGGCCGGGGTGCAGGATCAAATCGGGCTTGACGGCCTGGGCGACGTCGTCGGCGACGTAGTCCCCGCCGTCGAAGTAGAGCTGGGTGGTGACGGGCTGCTTGCCGGGCGCGGACACCTTGAGGTGCAGGTGCGCGGGCCGCCACGGGTGCCAGCCCGCCGCGTCGATGAACGCGCCGGTCGAGCCGTCGGTCGGGATCTGGTAGGGCGCGGGCTGCATGGTGTGGAACGCGAAGCGCCCGTCGGCGCCGGTGTGGACGACCGCGCGCAGGTTCCACTCGGGGATGCCGGGGGCGAACTGGGAGTAGTAGCCCTCGTCGTCGGCGTGCCAGAGATCGACCGTCGCGCCGGCGACCGGGGCGCCGTCGAGGTCGGTGACGGTGCCCTGGAACAGCAGCGGGGTGCCCTTCTCGTCGGGACGCATCGGCATCGCGGACCCGGACTCGATGACCGGGGCGCCCGGCACGTAGTACGGGCCCTCGATGGTGCCGACGGCGCCGCGGCGGTCGGCGTTGGCGACCTCCTCCACGACGTGCTCGACGAACACGTCGAGGAACAGCGGCCACTCGCCGTCGGCGCCGACCTGGATCAGCCACGCCTTGAGCGCGTCGTACTCGGCGTAGGTCACCTCGTGCTTGCGGATGACCTCGTGCAGGGCCTGCAGGGTGTCGGTGGCGATGGCGGACACCCGGGCCGGGTCGGCGGCGGCGCCGGTGCGCTCCTTCTTCGCGAAGGTGGCGGTGGCGTTCGCGCCGGAGCCGGCGGCGGTGGCGGTCTCGGACATGTCTCTCTCCTGTGGTGGGGCGGTGCTCAGGTGTCGGTGCGGTAGTGGGCGAGCTTGTCGGGGTCGACGTCGACGCCGATCCCGGGCCCGCCGGGGACGCGCAGCTTGCCGCCGGTGATCCGCAGCGGCTCGGTGAGCAGGTCGTCGCTCATGTCGAGGTAGTTCGACAGCTCCCCGGCGCGGGCGCTGGTGTGGCGGTGCGCCGCGCCGAAGGCGACCGTGCAGGCGGTGCCGAGCTGACCGTCGACCTGATTGCCCATGACCACCTCGGTGCCGAGTCCCTCGCACAGGTGCAGCACCCGCTGCGAGCCGGTGAACCCGGTCCGCGCGGTCTTGATGCTGATCATGGTGGCGGCGCCGTCGAGCAACTCGCGGGTCACCTCGCCGGGTCGGGTGGCGGACTCGTCGGCGACGGTCGGGACGGTGGTGCGGGCGGTGAGCCAGCGTCGCCCGAGCACCTGGTCGGCGGGCATGAGCTCCTCGGACAAGGTCAGGCCGAGGTCGGCCATCTCGTCCAGGGCCCGCGCCGCCTCCGACGCGGTCCAGCCGCGGTTGCCGTCGACGTAGAGCTCCACGTCGGGGCCCAGCGCCTCGCGCAGCGCCCGGCAGGCGCCGGTGTCCAGCGCGACGGGGCGGCGGCCGACCTTGACCTTGAAGGTGGTGACGCCGTGCTCGTCGCGCATCCGCTGCGCCTCGGCGACCATCACGTCGTCGGGGGCGAAGCCGACCATGTGCGAGACCCGCATCCGGTCGGTGTATCCGCCGAGCAGCTCGGAGACGCCGACACCGAGCCGGCGCCCGATGACGTCCCAGACGGCCATGTCGATCGCGGCCTTCGCGGTGGGGTTGCCGATCGTCCGGTCCAGGACGGCGTGGATCCGTTCCCGCTCGAACACGCTCAGGCCCACGATCTCCGGGGCGAACACGGTGTCGACCACCGCGCGGATGGAGGCCTGGGTCTCGCCGTAGGTGTAGGGGCGGGGCGGGGCCTCGGCGACGCCGACGACGCCGTCCTCGGCGTGCACCCGCACCAGCACGTGGTCGGCGGTGTGCACCTCGCCGGAGGCGAACCGCAGCGGTTTGCGGTAGGGCACGGCGAACGGGATCGCCTCGACGGCCACGATCTTCACTGCGGTCCTCCGGGGACGGTGGCGGGGCGGGGGTCCAGCTCGTGGGCGCGCTCGGCGAGCACGTCGAGCAGCCGGACGAGGGCGGGGGAGTCGTCGTCGGTGCGCCAGGCCAGGGCCAGGTCGACGCGCAGCTCGCGGTCCAGGTCGGCGTAGACGACGCCCTCGGTGCCCAGGGCGCGCACCGACTCGGGCAGCAACGCGACCCCGGCACCGGCGGCGACGTGGGTGAGCAGGATGGGGGTGTCGCGGGCCTCGGTGCGGCGCCGCGGGAGGAACCCGGAGTCCAGGCAGCCCTGGGTGGCGACCGAGTCGACCACCGACCCGGGGGCGCCGTAGGCGACGAAGTCGTCGCCGCGCAGCTCGGCCAGCGCGACCGTCCCGGCCCCGGCGAGCCGGTGCGTGGCCGGCAGCGCCGCGAGGAGCCGTTCCTGGGCGATCGGGCGGACCGACATCTCCGGGCGCACCACCGGCGGGCGCAGCACGGCGAGGTCGATGCGGCGCTCGTCGAGCGCGTCCTCCTGGGCGGCGGTGAGGAGCCCGGGCAGGAACCGCAGCGAGACGCCCGGCATCCGGCGGGCGGCGACCCGGGCCAGCCGCGGCAGCAGCCGGTAGGCGGCGAGGTCGGTGGCACCCACGGTCACCACGCCCTCGGTGCCCGCGGCGACCTGCTCGACGCGGCGGCGCGCGTCCTCGACGCCGGCGAGGATCCGCCGCGCGTCCTCCAGCAGCGACGTCCCCGCCGGGGTCAGGTCGACCCGGCGGGTGGTGCGCTCGAACAGGGTGGCGCCGACCTGGCTCTCCAGCTGACGGATGGCCTGGGAGAGCGGGGACTGGGCCATGTGCAGCCGCTCGGCGGCGCGGCCGAAGTGCCGCGTCTCCGCGACCGCCACGAAGTAGCGGAGCTGCCGCAGATCCATTCCCGTCACCTCCCTCGCATCCGGCGCGTGATCTGACGGTAGGCGCGCGACTCTGTAGACACAAAGACCGGAAAGGGTCCGATTCAGAGGTGAATCAGCTGAATCCCGGGTCAGGCCGGTACGGGCCGGGTGTCGGCCCGCGCGTCCACGCCGTGGATCCAGGTCAACCACGGGTCCAGCCCGGTCAGCCCCGCGTTGCGGGCGTCGGCCGCCGGGCCGTCGGGCAGGTGCAGCAGTCCGCTGGTGACCAGCGAGCTGCGCTGGATCGACCGGGTCCGCGCCCGGCGCAGCCGCTGGTAGCGGTCGAACACCGCGGTGTGGCCGCCGTCGAGCGCACCGGGGGCGGCGAGCAGGTCGGCGAGCACGGCCGCGTCCTCTATGGACTGGTTCGCGCCCTGACCGTGGTGCGGCAGCAACGTGTGCACGGCGTCGCCGAGCAGGACGACGCGGCCACGGGACCAGCGCGTCATCGGGGGAAGCGTGTACAACGGCCAGCGCGGGGACTGCGGCACCGCCGTCAGCATCTGCACGACACCCGGGGACCAGCCGTCGAAGGCCCGCGCCAGGGTGCCGGGGTCGGTGTCGGTCGGCCCGGTCTCGCCCGTCCACGGGTCGGGGCCCTCCAGCACCGCGAAGAAGTTGATCTGCTCGGCGTGCGGGCCGATCGCGTAGTGCAGCACGTGCGCATCCGGGCCCATCCAGAACTGGATCGCGCCCGGGTCGGGCAGCAGCGGGGCGTCGGCGACGTCGACGATCCCGCGGAAGGCCGACGTCCCGGTGTAGCGGGGGCGGGCCGCGGGGTCGACGACCGAGCGCACCCGGGAGTGCACCCCGTCCGCACCGACGACGACCGAGCCCCGGACGCGCTCCCCGGAGGCGAGGGTGACCGTCCCGTCCGGGTCGACCGCGGTCACCTCGCAGCCGAGCCGCACCATCCCGGCGGGGCAGGCGCCGGCGAGGACCCGCTGGAACTCCGCCCGGTGGATGCCCAGGTAGGGGGCGCCGAAGCGGCGCCGGTAGCTGCCGTCGGAGCCGACCGGGAAGGCGGTCACCCGCTCGTCGTCGCGCCAGCCGCGGTGGATGAGCGCGGTCGGCTGGGCGGACACCTTCTCCAGCTCGCCCAGCAGGCCGAGCTCGTCCAGCGGGCGCAGCCCGTTCGCCGACAGCGCGACGGCGGCGCCGACCTCGCGCAGCTCGGCCGCCCGCTCGAGCACGGTGACCCGGACGCCGCGGGCGTGCAGCGAGAGGGCCAGCGAGAGGCCCCCGATCCCGGCACCGACGATCACCACTGATTCGTCCATGACTCTGATCCTGACACGGATACCGAGGGGGTATCTCTCCACGGATCGTCTCAGTCGGGACCCCTTTCGGCACGACCCGCACGGCCTCACGCGGATCCCGACCTGGCGCCGCTCGACGTCGACGTGCACCTGTGGTGCGTCGGGGTGGGGCCGCCCGGTGGGCGCGTCGACGATGTCGCCCCCGCTGCCGCGCACCGTCACGAACAGCCGGGCCGGCATGACGGTGTTCGCGCCGTGCGGGGCCTCGCGCGGGGTGTCCGAGCCGCCGAGCGCGAGGGCCAGGCCGAGCAGCCCGGTGACGTGCGACGACGACTTATCGTTAGCCCGAATGGATTCGGATCGTCCGGATCTGGTACGGCCAGCATGGCTCTCCTGGTGTAGAAAAAACGTGAGCTGACACGAGGAGCGACCGTGCCGAAGCGGGTGGATCACGAGCAGCGCCGGGGCGAGATCGCCGACGCCGCCTGGCGGCTGATCGCCGAGCGCGGTCCGGACGTGGTCACGCTGCGGGAGGTCAGCGCGGCACTGGGGGTTGCCCACGGGGCGCCGGCGCACTACTTCGCCGGCCGCGCCGCGATCGTGGAGTGCGCGTTCCGGCGGGCTCTCGACGACCTCGACGCCCGGGTGGCGCGGCGTGCGGCCGGGCTGTCCGGGGTGGCGGCGCTGCACGTGTTCTGCGAGGAGGTCATCGCGCACACCGGGACGCCGTTCGCCCGGGTCGCGGCGTCCGGACCCGGGCCGGCCGCGGTCCTCGCGGAGGTGACCGCGCGGTGGCGGACCCGGCTGGCGGCCCGGATCGAGGAGGGCCGGCGGGCGGGCGGGATCGTCGCCCCGGCCCCCGACGGGGTGCTGGTGGAGCAGCTGCTGGCCCTGCTCCACGGGGTGCAGGCACTGGCCGAGCCGGGGTCCGGCGGAGCGGGGACGTCGCCGGGGTCGGGCGGAGCGGGGACGTCGCCGGGGTCGGGCGGCG